>JAAYYR010000092.1 GCA_012515255.1 Clostridia bacterium
ATGAAAATAAAGCAGGTATTGGACTTGCTGACGGCGCCGGTGAGCTTGCGCAGGGCCTGGGACATCAGCCGGGCCTGCAACGCCATATGGGAATCACCCATCTCGCCCTCCAGTTCCTGCCGCGGCACCAGGGCCGCCACCGAATCCACCACCACCACGTCGATAGCGCCGGAACGCACTAATTGCTCGGCGATCTCCAGCGCCTGCTCGCCTGTATCCGGCTGGGAGATCAGCAATTCGTCGATATCTACGCCAAGATTATTAGCGTAAACCGGATCAAGGGCATGCTCGGCGTCGATAAAAGCCGCGACGCCGCCCAGCTTTTGCGCCTGAGCGATAATATGCAGCGCCACAGTGGTCTTGCCGGAGCTCTCCGGGCCATAGACCTCGATTACCCGGCCCCGCGGTATGCCGCCGACGCCAAGAGCGATATCCAACGAAAGAGACCCGGTGGGAATAGCCTCTACAGCGGTGATATTAGAGGAGCCGAGCTTCATGATCGAGCCTTTACCGAATTGACGTTCGATTTGAGTTAGCGCCGCCTCTAAAGCCGTTTCTTTATTTTTATCCAGCATAAGTACATCCACCTTCTTAATTATTTAGCATCAACAAAACATATGTTCTATTAATTGGCTCTTTTAGCGCTCTCTCCTGCCGCCCAAGAAAATTTTCTTAAACAAAAAGGCGGCTTTGGCCGCCCCTGTTTTATTTTATTTATCCGGATCCAGGCCGGCGAACATCGCGGCGCGCAACTCCATCACCGTGGCGGCCAGCTCCGCAAGAGGCACCTCGATCACCCTGCCGCTTTCGCGCAGCTTGATTTCGGCCAGACCATTGTCGCGCAGCTTTTTGCCCATGACCACGCGGATGGGGAAGCCCAGCAAATCAGCGTCATTGAATTTGACGCCGGGGCGCTCCTGCCGGTCGTCGATCACCGCCTCAACCTTATGGCACAGCAATTCCTGATAGAGATTCTCGGCCTGCTCCACCAGCCAGGCGTCCTTATCGTTGACCGGCACTACGATCACCTCATAGGGGGCGACCGTGATCGGCCAAATAATGCCGAACTCGTCATGATGCTGCTCGATCACAGCGGCCATGGTGCGGCCGACGCCAATGCCATAGCAGCCCATTACCATATCATGCTCAGCGCCATTCTCATCAACATAGCGCGCGCCCAGCTTAGCGCTGTATTTCGTATGCAGCTTAAAGATTTGCCCGACCTCGATGCCGCGCGCGGAATCAAGCGTCTTGCCGCAAACCGGGCAGATGGCGCCTTTTTCCACCAGCATCAGATCAGCCGTCTCGCTGATGCGGTAATCGCCGCGCTGATAATTGACATGCAGCAGATGATGATCTTTTTTACCTGCGCCGCATTCATGGTTCACCATCAGCGGCACCTCATTGTCGGCGACGATATAGACGTCTTCCGCCAGCCCTACCGGGCCGCAATAACCAGGCGCCATCTGATGCGCCCGCACTTCGTCGTCAGTGGCAAAGCGCAGCTCCAGGCAGCCCAGATGATTGAGCAGCTTGATCTCGTTCATTTGGCGGTCGCCGCGCAGCAGCGCTACCACAAATTTTTCTTCCTGCTCATAGATAGCGATATAGCACAGGGTCTTCACCATACGGTCATTGGTGACGCCGAGCAGGCGCGCCACATCATCCACGCTGGTGCAATTGGGCGTTTCAACGTTTTCGATCGGCAGCATATCCTCGCCCAAGCCGGTGGGCTGGGGCGCGACACTGGCAATCTCATTAGTCGCGGCATAATCGCAGCCATGGCAGAAGATGATTTCGCTCTCGCCCACTTCGGAAAGAGCCATAAATTCATGGCTGCCCTCGCCGCCGATAGCGCCGGAGTCGGCGACCACAGGACGAAAATTAAGACCGCAGCGGGAAAAAACCCGCGTATAGGCATCATGCATTTTATGGTAAGAAATATCGAGGCCAGCCTCATCGCGGTCGAAGGAATACAGGTCTTTCATCAGGAATTCACGGCTGCGTATCACACCGAAGCGGGGCCGCCGCTCATCGCGGAATTTGCCCTGAATTTGATAAGGCAGCAGCGGTAACTGGCGGTAAGAGCGCACATCGTTTTTAAGATGAGAGGTGATGACCTCCTCATGGGTGGGGGCGAGCAGGAAATCGCGCCCATGGCGGTCTTGCATGCGCATCAATTCTTTGCCGTAAACAGACCAACGCCCGCTCTCCTGCCATAATTCCGCCGGTTGGACGATGGGCATGCACATTTCCTGGCCGCCTTTCTTATCCATTTCCTCGCGGATGATATTGATGATCTTTTTCATGCTGCGCCAGCCCACCGGCATATAGGAATAAATACCACCGGCTACCTTATGGATCAGGCCGGCCCGCAGCATTAGCTGATGACTGGCGATTTCCGCCTCCGCCGGCACTTCCCGGAGCGTAGGGGCGTACAACTGCGACATCCTCATGATTTTTCCTCCTCAGGTTCTATGGCTCAAAGCCCCGCGGATCAAACGGCGGAGCGGCTTTCACACAAAAAATATCATATCCCATCCACAGGCCGATTGCAAGGATAAACTACCGGCTCAATGGCTATCCTGCTCCGCGGGCTCGTCCATAAGCCGCCGCGCCAATTCCAGCAGGCGCGGCAAAAGCTGCTCCTCGGGATAAAAGCCGACTTTTTTCCCCCGCACGAAGATCAAGCCGCCGCCGCGGCCGCCGGCCACGCCCAGCTCAGCGTCGGCAGCCTCGCCCGGGCCATTGACCACGCAGCCCATGATAGCGACTTTCATGGGCCGGGGCGGCGGGCAGGCGCTCAAAGCCTCCTCTACCCGGCCAGCCAGATCGATAAGGTCGATTTCTGTTCTGCCGCAGGTGGGGCAGGACACGAATTGCCAGCCCTGCTCTCTCAATCCCAGCTCGGCCAGGATCTGACAGGCTACCTCCACCTCGCGCAGCGGGTCGTCGGTCAGGGAGACGCGCATCGTATCGCCGATGCCTTCGGCTAAAAGCGCGCCGATGCCGACGGCGCTTTTGACGCTGCCGCGCAGCAGAGTGCCGGCCTCGGTCACGCCCAGATGCAGCGGATAATCGCATAGCCCGGCAATGCGGCGGCAGGAGGCGAGCATCTCAGGAATAGAGCTGGACTTGAGCGAAATTTTGATCGCGGCGCAGCCCGCGTCTTCGAGCAGCTCCGCCTGACGCAGCGCCAATTGCACCATGGCCTCTGACCGGTCGGGAAACTCAGCCCATTGCTCAGGGCGGACTGAGCCGGCGTTGACGCCGACGCGGATCGGTATGCCGGCGGCGGCGGCTGCCTGTGCCACTTCGCGCACCTTGTCCTTGCCGCCGATATTGCCGGGATTAAGGCGCAGGCCGGCCATGCCCGCCGCAACAGCGGCGAGCGCTAGGCAATGGTCGAAATGGATATCGGCAATAAGCGGCAAGGGTGAGAGCCGCACGATGCCGGGTAATGCCGCGGCAGCCGCCTGATCCGGCACAGCGAGGCGGCCGATGTCCGCCCCGGCTTGGGCCAAAGCCTCAATCTGGGCAAGCGTCGCCGCCACATCCGCGGTCTTCGTATTGCACATCGATTGCACAGAAACAGGGTGGCCGCAACCGACAGCCACCCGCCCCACATAGACAGTCCGGGTTTTTCTTCTTGCCGCCAATTCATTCATCAGCCGGTCACCAGACGCAAAATATCTTTATACGTGATGAAGATCATCAGGCCAAAAAGCAGAATGAGGCCCACGAAATGGATCATGCCTTCCTTGGCCTGGTTGATTGGTTTGCCGCGCAAGCCCTCAATGGTGAGGAAAACAAGACGGCTGCCGTCAAGGGCAGGCAACGGAAAAAGATTGATCAGACCCAGGTTGATCGAGAGGTAAGCGGTAAGGATGAGCAGGGATTGAATGCCGTATTCGCTGGCCTGGCCGATTAGGGTCACTATGCCGACCGGCCCCGCCACATCCGCCGGGATAGCGCCGCTGATCATCTGCGCCAGACCCTGGATGATCGCCACTGAGAATTGCACCGACTGCACGCAGCCCAGCCAGATGGCGCGGAAGAAATTCAGATGCTCTTTTTGCGGTATAATGCCGATCAGCCAGGTTTGCATTTCTTCATCAAAATAAGGCTCAATCACCGTCTGCAGCGTCCGGCCGTCGCGCTCTATGGCTAAAGACAGGGCGCCGCCCGGCTTGGCGGCATTGACGGCGGCGCTGATATCCACCCACTCATCAATCTCCAGGCCATTAATCGCCATAATACGGTCGCCCGGCTGCAAACCGGCCGCGGCCGCCGGTGTCGACTCGCCGACCTCGCCAATCACATTAGCGCCGGAGGCGGTACCCATCATCATGAAGACGACGACAAAAATAGTTATGGCCAGGATAAAATTCATCAGCGGCCCGGCGGCGATGGTTAGCATCTGCTGCCAAAGCTTGCGGCTCTTGAAAGAACGGGGGTCAACGCTCTCCTCATCCTCACCGCGCATCTTGCACCAGCCGCCGATCGGAAATGGCCGCAGGGTATACGTTGTTTCTTTGCCCTTGAATTGCGCTATTTTCGGCCCCATGCCCAGGCTGAAATCATCGACATAAATACCGCAGGCTTTGGCCGCGATAAAATGGCCGAATTCATGGCTTAAAATCAGCAGACAAAAAACCAGGATCACGGAAATGATCGTCACAACCATATTTGCTTATCCTCCCATCCGGCCCGCTGCCGGTTGTCAAGCATTATCACTTGACGACACTGCCCAAGCCGCGTCTTGCCTACCCTGGCAATCGGCGGCAAAAATATCGGTAAAGGCGGCGGCTTCCCTATTATTATATCCCAAAAGCAGCCGGCCTAGAATATCGCTGATCGAGATAAAGCGGATTTTGCCGTCAAGAAAGCTCCGCACTAAAAATTCATTGGCGCCGTTTAGGTAGGCGGCGGCCGTGCCGCCCATCCGCCCTGCTTGGCGGAACATCGCCATAGCCGGGAAAGCGTCTTGATCCGGCCCGCAAAAGTCAAGCCGCCCCAAAGCCGCAAGATCGAGCGCCGCCGACGCGGACTGACAGCGCTTTTTGCCGCAAAGGGCGTACTGAATCGGCAAGCGCATATCAGGCTGTGAAAGCAGCGCTTTCAGCGAACCGTCCTCAAAGCGTACCAAAGAATGAACGATGCTTTGCGGATGCACCAGCACCTCGATTTGATCATAAGGCATATTGAATAGCCAATGAGCCTCGATGATCTCCAGTCCTTTATTGACCATGGTGGCGCTGTCAACGCTGATTTTGGCTCCCATGCGCCATTTAGGATGCGCTAGGGCCTGCTCCGGCGTAACCTTGGCCAATTGCTCGCGGCTCCAGCCGCGGAAAGGGCCGCCGCTCGCCGTCAAAATCAGCGCGGCGACTTCCTTTTGCCGCTCGCCCCGCAGGCATTGCCAAAGCGCCGAATGTTCGCTGTCTAAAGGCAGCAGACTGGTCTTGTTTTGCCGGGCCAGCCCGGATACCAACTCGCCCGCCGCCACTAAAGTCTCTTTATTGGCAAGCGCGATTTGCTTGACTCCGGCGCTCAGCGCCGCAATCAGCGGTTCCAGCCCGGCCAGCCCGGAAATGGCCGCGACGACCAGATCCGCGTCCGGCTGCGCCGCGGCGGCTATCAGCGCCTCTTTGCCGCCGCTTACCTGTATCGGCAAATCAGCAAGAGCCGCCCGCAGCTTCGACAAATGACCGGCATCAGCCAAAGCAACAATGCCGGGGCGGAAACGACGCGCCGCCTCGGCAAGAAAACGCCAGTCCTGATTCGCTGTCATGGCGCAGATTTCAATCTGCCGTTGCGGATGCAAGCTGTTCAAATGCGAGCAAACATCCAAAGTCTGGCGGCCGATTGAACCGCTGGCGCCCAATACGACAATTTTCTTCACTTAGCTTTCCTCATTGCCGCCGGGCTAGGCTTTGTCCCTGTTTTGCTTCGGCTGCAAAATCAGCCGCTGTTTACGGGCGCGCCAGGCGGCCATAATCACCGCGAGCGTGATGGGACCGAGAATCAATCCGGCCAGGCCAAACATTTTCAAGCCGATGAAAATCGCCGCCAAAGCAGCCAAGGGGTGCAAGCCTACCCGGTCGCCGACGATTTTCGGCTCCAGGATATAGCGAGCGCCGGAAACAATGGCATAAATGATGATCAAGCCGACGCCAAAGCCGATCTTGCCCGAAGCCAAAGCCCAGATGGCCCAGGGTACGATCAATGAGCCGGGGCCGAGCACCGGGATAATATCCAAAACTCCCGTGAACAGGCCCATGGCAAAGGGCCGCTCCGCGCCGATAATTGCAAAGCCGATAGTACACAGCACAAAGGAAATCGTGATTAGTATCAATTGCGCCCGTATATACTGGCCGATTACCGTGGAAAAGCGGTCATAGGTATCAAAGCCGCGCTGGCGGTATTTGAGCGGCAGCACGCTACAAATGACATTGCGCACCTTGGCCTCATCGCGGCACCAGTAAAAAACAGCCACCAGCGAAACAAAGACCAGCAATAAGGCGGCCGGCGTACCCTTAACCACCGAGAAAAGCAAAGACAGCCCCTGCGAGGCCCAGCGGACGATTTGCTCCTGATAGCGGGAAAGATATTCATTGACCTGGCTGGAATCAAGATCAAGCCGGGTATAAACATCGCCTAAAAATGCCATAGCCTGATGAGGCAGCTGTTCTAAACCGGAGGCATAAACCGCGATCGCCGACAGCAGATGGGCCAGCACGGAAATAACAAGTATCACCAGCAGGGCGATTATACCGAAGAAAAGCAACATCATCAGCAAAATGGCCAGCGAGGGCGGCATGCGCAGCCTTTTAATCATAAATTGATTAAAAGGGCGGGTAATCACAGCCGCCAGCCAGGCGATGGCAAAAGGCAGCAGCAATACGCCCACGAAGCGGAATAGCGCTCCTATTTGGGGGATGACCTTATCGAAAAAAAGAACGAATGCCGCGCCGGTGACAAGGATGATAGCGGCAATCAAGAGATACCGGATCAGGGTATCTTTATCTTGTTTAATGATCATATATCCTCCGCGTTTTGCTTATGCCCGGTTGATGAGCAGCAAAAACAGATACATAAAAGGCGCGGTCAGCAGCAGACTGTCAAAACGATCCAGCACGCCGCCATGCCCCGGGAAAAGGCGGCCGCTGTCCTTGACCCCGGCCAGGCGCTTGACTTTGCTTTCCAGCAAATCCCCGGCCTGCCCCAGGGCAGAGATAAAGGCGGCGATGAGCAGCGAGGGGATAACCCCTGCTTTAATGACGGCAAGACCCCAGACCAAGCCGACGAGCATGCCGGCGATCAGGCCCGCCAAGGCGCCTTCCTGCGTCTTTTTCGGGCTGATTGTGGGCGCCAGGGGAATTTTGCCGAAGCGGCGGCCGAATTCATAAGCCGCGGTATCGGTGCTCCAAATGATCAGCAGCAGCCATAGTACGCCGCTTTCCACCCGGGCGCCGTATAAGCCGGCAAAACCAAGGATAATATAGCCCCAGCCGAGCAGCAAAGCTGCCTGGTGGTGCCGGTACGAGGATGTTTGCACTATACGGGCGTACTCGACGCAGCCCACAACCCCTAAAAATAGCAGCAAACCACCCAGCCACCAGCCGCCCGCGTAAATAAACAGCAAAAACAGCGGTATGCAAATTGCCGCGGTAATAATCCGGGTTCTTCTTTCCATTTTCTTAATCCTTTGCCATCTGTTGTTCCGTGCGGCCAAAACGGCGATTGCGCCCCTGAAAATCAAGGATTGCCGTAAGCAAATCGCGCTTGTTAAAATCCGGCCACAGTTTATCGCTGAAATACAGTTCACTGTAAGCAGCCTGCCAAATCAGAAAATTACTGATGCGTAATTCGCCCGAGGTTCTGATCATCAGCTCTGGATCCGGAGCGCCGGCGGTATCAAGCGCCGCGCCGATCACCTGCTCATTGATATGCTCTGGGGAAAATTGCCCATCGCGCACTTTAAGGGCCAAGCTGCGTATGGCGCGCGCCAACTCGTCCCGGCCGCCGTAATTGACGGCGATATTGAGCAGCATCCTTTCGTTTT
Organism: Clostridia bacterium; assembly: GCA_012515255.1. Classification (GTDB taxonomy): domain Bacteria; phylum Bacillota; class Dehalobacteriia; order UBA4068; family UBA4068; genus HGM13862. Next base: position 8,069 of record JAAYYR010000092.1, read on the forward strand.
GGGCGGTAGATTTTTGCGCTTGCGCCAAAGCAAGCAGCACCGCGGCCGGTAAAGCCTCCCGGCTGCCGAGGAATCCCAAACGAATGCCCTGCTCATTCATCAGGGCCACTTCCCCTTCGAGGTACTGGATGAAAAGGCGCATTAAAAAGCCGACCTCATCGGCTGGGCGGCGCCAGTTCTCGGTGGAAAAGGCATAGACGGTGAGGATGTGTATACCGATTTCGCTGCATAGCTCGACCGCCTGGCGCAGGGCCTCCATGCCGGCCTTATGGCCGGCGCTGCGAGGTAAGTGGCGCCGTGTCGCCCAGCGGCCATTGCCATCCATGATGATGGCGATATGTGCCGGCAGCCTTTTTTTATCCAGCCGCGCCAATAAATCATTTAACTGTTCCGCTTTTGCCATCGCTCCACCTGTTTGGGCATTCGCCATCTGCATATACTATCATATATTATCTCATATTTTATGCAATTCTACAATAAGTAAATACTTCAGCTTGTCGTCACAGTGCGAAAATCCCCTTCCAACCCGGAAGGGGATTTAACGAAATCATCGGTTTTGAAGCTAAGTAGCCGCTTATTGATTAGTGATAGCGCCCACAGGGCAGGAATCGACGCAAGCGCCGCATTCCAGGCAATCATCGGTGATCTTGTAAATATCACCTTCGACGATAGCGCCGGACGGGCATTCGGAAAGGCAGCTGCCGCAGGCCAGGCATTCGTCACTGATTACATAGGTCATTTGTTGGCTCCTCCTTGGTGGTTGAGATAAAAGTCGCTTTTATGAGATGAAAACCGCTGGCATTGCCGGGCAAAGCAACGGTTAAACCTCCATGATTTCTTTTTCCTTAAGCGCAAAAAGCTCGTCGATGCGTTTAATATATTTATCGGTCAGCTTTTGCGCGTCGTCCAGACCTTTTTTCGCTTCATCTTCCGAGCATTCCTTAGCCTTTTCCATGGCCTTAATCTCGTCATTAATATCGCGACGGATATTGCGCATCGTCACCCTGAATTCCTCGGCCTTTTTCGAGCATTGGCGCACCATTTCCTTGCGCCGTTCCTCTGTGAGCTGGGGAATATTAAGGCGGATCACCTGGCCGTCATTGGCCGGGGTAATGCCGATATCCGATTTGAGGATGGCTTTTTCGATCGCGCCCAAATTCTTTTTATCCCAAGGCTGAATAAGGATCAGCCGCGGCTCGGGGCAGGAAATGGTTGCGGTTTGATTAACAGGGGTCGGGGTGCCGTAATAGTCGACCATGATCTTATCCAAAAGCGCCGGAGTCGCGCGGCCCGCGCGCAAAGAAGCATATTCGCCGTTTAAGATACGTTCGGCTTTCAGCATCCGCTCCTCGGCGGAATCGAGGATATCCTTAATCATTATTGTCACCTCCCAAATATGTGCCGATCGGTTCTCCCATGACTGCCTTCATCATATTGCCGGGCTCCGCGCCGTTAAAGACAATAATCGGTATCTTATTATCTTTGCATAAAGATGCGGCGGTAGAATCCATAACCTGCAATTCGCGCTGCAGCATTTCTAAATAAGTAACCCTTTGCAGCAGGCGGGCATCCTTATGAACTTTGGGGTCGGCGTCGTAAATGCCATCGACTTTCTTGGCCATTAAAATGACCTCGGCGTGGATCTCGGCCGCGCGCAGGGCGGCCGCGGTGTCCGTGGAAAAATAGGGATTGCCAGTGCCGGCGGCAAAAATCACCACCCGGCCTTTTTCCAGATGCCGCAGGGCGCGCAGGCGGATATAAGGCTCGGCCACGGCCTTGACCTCGATGGCGCTTTGCACCCGGCAATTAACGCCTGTTTTCTCGACGGCGTCGCCAAGAGCCAGGGCATTGATCATCGTGGCCATCATCCCCATATGGTCGGCAGTGGAGCGATCCATGCCGCCGGCGCTGCCGGTGAGGCCGCGCCAGATATTGCCGCCGCCGACCACGATGGCGATCTGCACATCGAGCCGGTTGATCGCGGCTATCTCCTCCGCCATCCGGGTCAGAGTGGGATAATCCAAGCCATAGGGCTGATCGCCCGATAAGCTTTCGCCGCTGATCTTAAGGATAAATCTGCGATACTTAGGCTGCTTTTTGGTCATAGGGCCTCTTTCCGCAACCCGGGGAATCTTAACGCGGTTGAAGCGGGCTTCTTGGTGGCGTAGGGCTGCTTGCCCAAACCCGGCTCAGCCGGATTCGGGCCAAGCGCCGGTACAAAAATCGCTTAAAGCCCGCTCATTGCTACTCGCGTAAAATCCCTAGCACTGCCCGCTCATGGCCGCGACTTCTTCCGCCAGGTTGCTTTGCTTTTTCTCAATGCCTTCGCCAACGGCGAAGCGGGCGAAACGGCGGATATTGATATTCTCGCCGATCTTCGCGACTTTCGTAGTCAGATATTGTGTCACTGTCTGGTCGGTATCCTTGATATAAACCTGTTCCATAAGGCAGGTTTCTTTATAATATTTCTCAATGCGGCCCTCGACGATTTTGTCAAGGATCTTTTCCGGTTTGCCTTCATTGAGGGCTTGCTGCCGCGCGATCATCCGCTCATGCTCAAGCACATCGGCCGGCACTTCTTCGCGGCGCACGTATTCCGGGCTTGCGGCTGCGATTTGCATAGCTATATCGCGGCAAAAGCCTTTGAACTCATCGGTCTTGGCCACAAAATCGGTTTCGCAGTTGATCTCTACGAGCACGCCGATGCGGCCGGCGCCATGAATATAGGATTCCACAATGCCCTCGGCCGCCACGCGGCCGGCTTTTTTGGCCGCCGCGGCAAGGCCTTTCTCCCGCAGCAAGTCTATGGCCTTTTCCACGTCGCCTTTTGTCTCAGTGAGCGCTTTTTTGCAGTCCATCATACCGGCGCCGGTTCTTTCGCGTAAATCTTTAACGTCTTGTGCGCTAATCATCGTTTATTTCGTCTCCTCCTTTACCGCTTCCGACACAACAGCCCCGGCAGCTTGTTCGGCAGCGGCGGCAGTAGCAGCGGCAGCGGCAGCTTCCGCAGCGGCGGCGGCAGCAGCGTCGATGCCTTGCCGCGCTTCAATGACCGCGTCGGCCATTTTAGCGGACAACAGCCTGACCGCGCGGATCGCGTCATCATTGCCGGGGATCACATAATCGATTTCATCGGGATCGCAATTGGTGTCGACAATGCCGACGATGGGGATTTTAAGCAGCCGGGCCTCGGCCACGGCGATTCGTTCCTTGCGCGGGTCAACCACAAACAGGGCGCCCGGCAGTTGCCTCATATCTTTAATGCCGCCTAAAAAGCGTTCCAGCTTATCTTTTTTCACCTTAAGGGAAGCCACTTCTTTTTTCGGCAGCACATCAAAGGTACCGTCTTCTTCCATCCGTTCCAGATCGCGCAGATAATCAATACGGCTCTGGATTGTTTTGAAATTGGTCAGCATACCGCCCAGCCAGCGCTCATTGACATAAAACTGACCGCAGCGCAGGGCTTCTTCCTTGATCGAATCTTGCGCCTGCTTCTTGGTGCCGACAAAGAGCATGCTCTTGCCGGATTCGGCGACGCTTTTAACGAAGGCATAAGCATCGTCTACCTTATGCACCGTCTTTTGCAGATCGATGATATAGATGCCATTGCGCTCGGTGAAGATGTACTTCGCCATCTTCGGATTCCAGCGGCGGGTCTGATGACCAAAATGCACGCCGGCTTCAAGTAGTTGTTTCATGGAAATTACTGCCATTATCGTTCTCCTTTTTGTTTTTGTTTTTTACCGCCGGTATTTCGAAGACCGCTCGCCTGAAATTCGGATCAAGGTGTAGCTGGGATTTTGGTTTGAGCCAAAATCAAAGCCTAGCATGACGCCGACTTAAGGCACTGGAACGGCCGATCCATACCGTGTGTGATAACACCTGGTAAGACTTTGGTAATTATGCCACTCATTAACATAACATAGGAAAAGCAAAATTGCAAGTTTTTTAGCTCGAAAACGTCTTAGAGGATAAATCTGCTCAAATCCTGATCCGTGGCGATATCGGCAAGTTTGTTTTCGATATAGGCGCGGTCGATGGTGATTTGCCCCGCGGCTGCCTCCGGCGCGTCAAAGAGTAAATCCTCCAGCACTTTTTCCATAATGGTGTGCAGGCGGCGGGCGCCGATATTCTCAGTATTACGGTTAACGCGGTCGGCGATCTCCGCCAAAGCGTCGATGCCGTCGTCGCTGAAACTCGCCTGCACGCCGTCTACGGAGAGCAGAGCCAGGTATTGCTCGATCAAGGAATGCTCCGGCTCGAGCAGGATGCGGCGCAAATCCCGCTCCGTAAGGTTATTGAGATTGACGCGGATGGGGAAACGGCCCTGCAGCTCCGGTATCAGGTCCGAAGGCTTGGCCATAGTGAAAGCGCCG
>JAAYYR010000093.1 GCA_012515255.1 Clostridia bacterium
GAGGGGGTGGGATTCGAACCCACGGAACCCTTTCAGGCTCAACGGTTTTCAAGACCGTCACCTTAAACCGCTCGGACACCCCTCCATACAGAGGATGTGGGCTACCTTTTAATATTATCACCACAAAGCGCCGCTGTCAATCAGTGTGGCAAAATTTTGCCGCAATTATGTGCAAATCAATCAATAGCGTAGTCGCTTAGCGGGCATGATAGCTGAAAATAGCAACTAAAAGTATTGAATAATGCCAATATGTATAATATAATGAACAGATGAAATCCGGGAGGTAAATGCAATGCTTGATCTCAAATTTGTCCGTACGAATCCAGGACTCGTAGAGGAAGCTCTAGCCAAACGCGGCGGCAAAATTTCTTTAGCTTCTTTTTTGTCTTTGGAGGAGAAAAGACGCTCCCTGCTCGCCGCGGCAGAGGAAAAAAAGGCCCGCCGCAACGCGGCTTCCAAGGAAGTGGGCAGGATCAAGCAGTCCGGCGGCGACGCCGCAGCCCTGATGGCGGAAACGCGCGCGCTGGGCGAAGAAATCAATGCGCTCGACAGTCAACTGCGCGATATCGAAAGCGAGCTGACGGAAACGCTAATGAATATCCCCAATATCCCCCATGAAAGCGTGCCGCAGGGCGCGGATGACAGCGCCAATATCGAGCTGCGGCGCTGGGGCGAGCCAAAACAGTTTGACTTCCCGCCGCTCTGCCACTGGGACACCGGCGCCAATCTCGACATCCTTGATTTTGAGCGGGCCGGCAAAATTTCCGGCGCCCGCTTCGCCGTTTATAAAGGCCTGGGCGCGAGGCTGGAACGCGCGCTGGTCAATTTTTTTCTCGACCTGCATACCGGCGAACATGGTTATACGGAAATCTTTCCGCCCTACATGGTCAACAGCAATTCCATGCGCGGCACCGGCCAACTGCCTAAATTCCAAGAAGATATGTTTCATATCGAAGGCAGCGACTATTATCTCATCCCCACCGCCGAAGTGCCGGTGACCAATCTCTTTGCCGGCGAGATTCTGGATCAGGCGCAGCTGCCGATCAAATTTGCCGCTTACTCCGCCTGTTTCCGCGCCGAAGCCGGCGCCGCCGGGCGCGATACCCGCGGCTTAATCCGCCAGCACCAGTTCAATAAGGTGGAGCTGGTGAAATTTGTCCGCCCCGAGCATAGCTATGAGGAGCTGGAAAAGCTGACCCGCGATGCGGAAACCGTTTTACAAAAGCTGGGCCTCCCCTACCGCGTGGTTTGCCTCGCCAGCGGCGATCTCGGCTTTAGCTCGGCCAAGACTTATGATCTGGAGGTCTGGATGCCCGGGCTGAGCGTGTACCGGGAAATTTCCAGTTGCTCCAATTTTGAAGATTTTCAGGCCCGGCGCGCTAATATTCGCTTCCGCCGCGAGGGCGGCAAACCGGAATATGTGCATACCCTCAACGGTTCGGGGGTTGCCGTGGGCCGCACCGTGGCCGCCATCCTTGAGAACTACCAGCAGGCTGACGGCAGCGTCCAAGTGCCGGAGGCTCTCATTCCCTATATGGGCGGAGCCACCGTAATCAAATAGGCCCCGGCAGCCAGGGCCGCGCTTGCGTCCCGCTCCCAGCCGCAACATGAAAGCGCCCTTTGGGGCGCTTTTTGATTGCTCTGCGCCCTGGCCGCAGCCATCCGGCCGAAGCAGGGGCGCGGCTTGCATCAACTATGAGCAAAGGGGGCGGCTGCAAGCCGCACCTGCATACGTATAAGCGCCCCGGAAAGGTCTAAATAGCCCGTGGCCTGATGAAGCACGCTCTTTGGGGAGCTTTTGGCGTCGCAATCAAGTCGGGCTGCTCATTCATGAAGCGGCTGCCGCCTCCGCTAGCATCAACCGCAGCGCCGGCAGTAAATAGGCGTCAAGCGTCGCCGCGCCGCGATAATTGAGATGGCCCGTATCCATAAAGAACTCATCAGGGAAAAGCAATTGCTCGCGGTTAATAAGGTTAAAATCAATATAGTCGATGCCGTAAGCGGCGGCCAGGCTACTGAAACGCTCACTGTAGGCGTCATAATCCGGCAGATAATCGATGATCTGCCGCGGCGAGGGCGTCGTCACCAGCAGCACGCGGATATCATTCTCCCGGCACAGCTCGATGATTTTGGCGAAATAATCAAGCTGCCGCTGATCCCAGGCAAAATCCTGGCCTTTATACGGGTCCTTTTCCAGATATTGCCGCTCGATCACTTGCTCGGAATAAAAATAGCCCTTAGCGCCATAGCGATAGCCCGTATCCACCTGTGGCGGGTATAGCGTTTGACCAAGACGCAACCCTGCTTTTACTTTCTCGTAGAGAATCTCGGCATTATCGCGGTAGCGGTAAGAGGGCGATAGCTTCTGGAAAA
>JAAYYR010000094.1 GCA_012515255.1 Clostridia bacterium
AAATTCCGCGATTCTTGGGGAAAATATACGAAATAATGTATTTTCCCTAATGAATTGTAGTACAAGATGACAATAAAGTCAATGGAAATAATTCTTTCATTAACGTCGTAAAAGTCTGACTACCTTTGCCACGGGGATGTTTCATCTTGGCGCAGGATTAAAATAGCGGCAGCATAAAGAGGGAGCTTTTTTCATTAGTAAATCAGTGTACTTTCTGCGTAAGGCCAGTTCACGAACAAGTCCCGAACGCATCTGTCAATATAATCTCGCGTTCGGGACTTGAATAAAATTTATATATGTCATAGCAAAATGTATACAGCCGGCCTTTTCATGTGGCAATTATTGGCCGGCGCTATTTTCACTTTCGTCAGCCGCGCCGCCGAATTCGCCGACCATTTTTACCTCCGGCTCCAAATGGATGCCGGAATATTCGTAAACCTGGCGTTGCACCTCGGCGATCAGCTCGCGGGCGTCGGCCGCTGTCGCGCCGCCCATATTGATGAAGAAATTCCCATGTTTTTGCGACACGGCCACGCCGCCGATCTGCAAACCCTGCAAACCGGCCAACTGAATCAATCGCCCGGCATAATCATTGGCGGGATTACGGAAAACACTGCCGCAGCTGGGGAATTCCAAAGGTTGGGATAGGGATCTCTTTTGCTGATACTCCTTGATTTTGGCCAGGCTCTGTTCCCTGTCTCCCGGGTCAAGCGCTAAAATGACACGAGAGATAATGGCGGGCAGGCGAAACAGGCTGCTGTCGCGATAACCAAACTCGATTTGCTCACGCGTCAGCATCAGCTTTTGGCCCTCATAGTCGACAGCATGGATAGCGGTGACGAATTGGCCGATAAAGCCGCCGTATGCTCCGGCGTTCATCCGCACCGCGCCGCCCACAGAGCCGGGAATGCCGCGGGCAAACTCAAGGCCGGCCGCGCCGCGTTCCGCCGCCTCTAGAGCCAGGGCGCCGACCAATAAACCGGCCGAGGCCTCCACAGTCAGGCCCCGCCACTGCGCGCCGGCAAAAGGCTCGCCCATCTTGATCACGACGCCGCGCAACCCCAAATCCCCCACCAGCAGATTAGAGCCATTGCCAATCACCAGCCAGGGTATATGCTGTGCCGCGAGATAAACGAGCACGGCAGCCAACTCATCCTCTGAGCTGGGATAAACCAGAAAATCCGCCGGGCCGCCGATATTCCAGGTGGTAAGGCGGGACATCGGCGCGTCGGTTTTGACCGGCTCGCGCAACAGGGTCTGCAATTCGGCTGCCACGGCTTGTTTATTCATGACCATTTTCCTTCCTCGCCGCTACAAAGCGCTCGGAAACGCTGCGGATATTGCCGGCTCCCATAATCAGCACCATATCCTCGTCGGCCACAGTCTCGTTCAAGAAAGCCAAAGTCTCGTCAGGGCCCGCGGCATAGGCGACGTCGGCATGGCCGAATTGGCGCATGGCGTCGACGATCAAATGCGCTGAGACGCCGTCAAGCGGCGGCTCAAAAGCCGGGTAAATCTCGCATAGCACCACCCGGTCGGCGTCCATGAGCGCCAGGGCGAAATCGCGGTACATGCTTTGGGTACGGGTATAGCGATGCGGCTGGAATACGACGGTCAGCTTTTGCACGCCCTGGCCGCGCGCCGCCTCGATCGTGCGCTTGATCTCGGTGGGATGATGGGCGTAGTCGTCGATTACGGCAAGCTTGCCGAATTGGCCCATCTTTTCAAAACGCCGGCCTGTGCCGCTAAAGCAGTACAGCCCCGCGGCGCAGGCTTCAAACTCCAGCCCCAACTCGCGGCCCACAGCGATTGCCGCCATGGCATTGGCGATATTATGCGTACCGGGAACCTTGAGCCGCAGACGGCCCAGCTTTTGGCTATGATAATAAATATCGGCGCTGATACCCTGGCCCAGCTCAATATTGACGGCGCTATAATCGGCCTCCTCATGCAATGCATAGCTGATATAGCGCCCCGGCACGGCATAGGCCAGGTCGCGGCAGATGGGGCAGTCGGCGCAATAGACGATAAAGCCCTTCTCCGGCACCTGACGGAAATATTGTTCAAAGGCTTGGATGATTTTATTCAGATCATGATAATAAT
>JAAYYR010000009.1 GCA_012515255.1 Clostridia bacterium
GCGGGAATGCAAAAAACAAAGCATTGATTTCTCGCAGGTACTGGAAAGCGCAATCCTGCCCGAGATCTGTAAGCGCTTTAACTGCGCCACTACAGAAGACCTGTTCGCCGGTATCGGCGCGGGCGATATCCGCCTCGATACGGTCGTTAATAAGCTGCGCGAGGAATTCCGCGGCAAGAGTGAGCCGCAAGCCCTGCCGGAGATCAAGCCAGGGCGGGAGGACAGCGGCGGCAGCTCAGCCCTTCTGGTGGAAGGCGTGGACGGAGTGATGGTGCGGCTGGCTTTTTGCTGCAAACCGCTGCCCGGCGATGAGGTCGTCGGCTATACCACGCGCGGGCGCGGCGTTTCCGTGCATCGCACAGATTGCCCAAACGCCCTGCGCTATCGGGAAACCGAGCCGGATCGCCTCATCAATGTCCGCTGGGGCCGCAATACGCTGGGCGATTACAGCGCCGAAATTGAGGCGGTGTGCATTAACCGCGAGCGGTTGCTGATGGATATCATGACGATCATGGCCGAAACGAAAACCGCGGTCAATGGCGTACGGGTCAGCGTGGATAAGCGCAATAAATCCTGCTCCGTTTTTATCAAGGTGGAGATCAAATCATTGGATCAACTGGATTATCTGATTCAGCGAGTAAGACGGGTGCGCGATGTGCTGGACGTTTACCGGGTGATCAACCGCCACAACGCTTCCCGCACAACCGATAAATAGACAGGGGCGTCCTCAGCCAAAAGCGCGCTATCCGCGCTATCTTTGGCATGCCGCCGCTTGCTCAATTCAGGCTATCGGGCAAATCAATCAAGTGCTAGGCCGGGGGAGGAAAAGATGAGGGCTTTGCTGCAAAGGGTGAGGCGGGGCAGTGTGAGCGTCGGGGACGCGACTATTGCTAAGATCGGACCGGGGCTGGTGATCCTGTTGGGCGTCGGCCAGGGGGACGACGAGGCGGACGCGGCCTATCTGGCGCGCAAGACCGCAGCGTTGCGCATTTTCGCCGATGATCAGGGTAAACTTAATCTGGCGCTGGCGCAAAGCAAAGGCGCGGCGCTGGTGATTTCCCAGTTTACGCTCTACGCCGATACAAGCCAGGGCAACCGGCCCGGCTTTAGCGCGGCGGCCGAACCGGGGCGCGCCGAGCAGCTTTATGAGCATTATGTCGCTTTGCTCCAAGCAGCCGGCGTGCCGGTGCAAACAGGAGTTTTTGGCGCACATATGTTGGTAGAAATAGAAAATGACGGCCCGGTGACCATCATGCTGGAATCGCCGGCCCCAAAATAAATTCAGGGAGACGATCATGATTAATTATGAACTGCATATTATTAAGTTAATCCGCACCTGCTCTAACTGCTATATTCTCGTGGACGCCGCAAGCCGGGAGGCGGCGATAATCGACCCCGGCTGCAATGCCGAGCAAATCCTTGAGGAGTTGGAGCAAGCCAATGCGAAGGCCCGCTATATCATCAATACCCATGGCCACTGGGATCATATCGGCGCTAACCTGGAGGTGGCGGAAAAAACCGGCGCGTCGATCCTTATCCATCGCCTGGATCAGCCGATGCTCAGCGACGCCAATTGCAGCTTGGCCTTTCTTTTCCGGGGCGACGGCAAAGGCGGCGAAGCCTCGCGCTTGCTGGAGGACGGCGACAGTATCGAGCTGGGCGGCCTGAATATCCGTGTCATCCATACGCCTGGACATACCCCGGGCGGCATTTGCCTCATCTGCGAGGATTTGCTCTTTACCGGCGATACTTTATTTAATCTTTCTGTGGGCCGCACCGATCTCTACGGCGGTGATCATGAAACATTGATGTCCTCTTTAACCGATAAGCTGACCGGGCTCGACGATGAGCTTAAGGTGCTGCCGGGGCATGGCTCGGCAAGCGAACTGGGTTATGAAAAAACACATAATCCCTATTTCCCCAAATAGGCGGCAGGCAAGACAAAACAAAACCGCCTGCAGGCGGTTTTGTGAATGAGCGGCTCACTTGATCTCAGTGAACGCCAAAAATAAGTGTCCGGCCCCGGCGCCGAGGCTGGTTAAAATGGCATTATGCAGTTGAATAAAAAATAAATGCTGGCGCTGCGGTCGGATACCTTGCTTATTGTTCGCGATGCTTTTGATAGCAGTCGCGGCAGTAAACGGGACGATCCTCAGTCGGCTTAAAGGGAACCTGGGTTTCGCAGCCGCAATCCGCGCACATCACGTCAAACATCTCTCTCTCGCGGGTATTGCGTTGTCTTTTGCGCATTTGGCGGCATTCAGGGCAGCGGGCCGGGTCGTTCTGGAATCCTTTTTCAGCGTAGAACTCCTGCTCGGAGGCTGAAAACTCAAATTCTCTGCCGCATTCCTTACAGGTCAGCGTCCGGTCTTCGATAGCCATTGTTTGTCCTCCTTATATGGATTTCCTAAGAGTGTTGCCTGCGGGATAAGCCTTTATAGGAAATCCCGTAAAAAAGAAAACAATTAGGTAACTGTATTGTACTTGCCTTTTGCGAAAAAATCAAGAATAATTTTCAAATTTTGAGATTGTTGGATGAAAATTTAGAAATTTTGCAAAATAATATTTCGTCTCTTGTATTGGTTACAGTTGCATGTTATAATATGAAAGCCAAAAATTATTTAGGAGGTTCTTCATGGACGGCAAAGTTAAATGGTTTAATGCAGAAAAGGGTTTTGGTTTCATTGAAAGA
>JAAYYR010000095.1 GCA_012515255.1 Clostridia bacterium
CTGGCACGCTTACTTATACCAAAACCGGCACTTTTACCACGGCTTACACGATCACCTTCCAGACTGAGGTGACAGATCCTGAGATATTCCTGGGCAATTATAAGTCCGGCGATAAGGCGGGCGATGATCCTTATTACTATAATACTGCCACATTGACCGGCACAAAATCCGCGGAAGGCCTTCCTTTCACTGCTGATTCAACTAGCAAGCAGGCAGTCACAAGCAATGTGGTGACCAAAAGGGGCCAAGGCTATGATCATGCCAGCCGCATTATTACCTGGCAGGTTGTGATCAACGAGAATGGCAGCGAGTTGAAAAATGCCCAGCTGACCGATGCGATACCGCTGGGTCAGGAATATGTTCCCGACTCGTTCGAGGTCGGCGGCATTCAAATTGACGATGACATGGTCTATACCGCGGCCACAGCTGAGCAGACCGACCGCACCGGCACCTTGGAATATAGCTTTGGCGGCGTGATTACGAGCAAACAAACGGTTACCTTCCAGACGACATTGACCGACCTTTCCATCTTTGAAGAAAACGGCACCACCGACACAATTAAGGTGAAAAATACCGCCAATCTGACCCATATTTTCGCCGGCAATGAAGTGAGCGTTGACTCCAAGGGTGAGCAGGGCATCGACAATACCTTGATTGGCAAAGAGGGCGTCCGTCCTAAAGGCAAGAGCTATATCGACTGGACCGTAACGATTAACTCCAATGAGATCCCGCTGTCGGAAGTAGTGTTGACCGACCAGCTTCAAGATTATCTGGTGCTTGACACCCTCTCGGTTAAACTTTACCGTCAGACCTTGGCCGTAAACGGTACGCTGACGCCGAATATTTTACATCCGATTCCGCTGGACGGCGATAATATTGACTATGATTCGACAACTAATTTGTTTACCTTCACCATGCCGGACACAGATGAAGACCCGCTTGAGGGCGCCTATCAGCTTTTATTCCGCACTTATATCGTGCTCCCGGAGGGCTTCTCGGGCAATGTCACCTTCCGCAATTCCATTACGATGAACGGAACCGGCTTTAGCGAGGACATGGATTCAGGGGAGATTTCTTTCGCGGTAGCGGATATGGGCGGCAGCGCTCAGGGCGAACTCGGCAGCATCACCATCATTAAAGTGAATAAAGATAGGCCACAGGATACGCTGGCGGGCGCGGTCTTTACGCTCCATGACCGCTTTGGCAATCAGATTGCGGAAGCGACCACCGATGGCGATGGTCAGGTCGTCTTTGAGCGGCTGCATTTTGATGTCAATTATACCATTGTGGAAGCGGCCGAGCCTGAGGGCTTCTATGCCGATGTGCTGAGCCATTTGTTCAGCATCGATGGCAAGACCAAGGAGATTTCTGTCGACGGAGTGGGACTTGGCCAGATCGCTGCCTACATCTGGGAGAATATCAAAATCCCTACCGAGCCGGATGAAATTGTGCTGCGGGCCAGTAAATTATTTGACGGCAAAGCGCCTGAGGGCAGCGATTTTACCTTCCTGCTCAAGGATGCCATGGGCGAGACCATCCAGACCATAGCCAATAACGGGGGAGAGGTTGTTTTCGACGCCCTAAGCCTTCCCGGCGATTACCCCGCCACCTACATCTATACCATCACCGAGGAGGCGGGCAGCGATGTCAAACTACGCTATGACTCCGCTATCTACTTGGTGACAATCAACATCGATAAAAACCCCGAAAAACCCTATAATTATATCATCGATATCAGCTATGAAAAAACAACTATGCCTATAGCGGCGTCCCGACCTTCATAAACCATACGCGCACCAGCGACAAGACGATTGATCTCAGCGTCGAGAAGGTCTGGAAAGGCGATAAAGCGGCCGACCGGCCCGACCGCGTTTTGGTGCAGCTGTACCGCGACGGCAAAGCCTATGGCGGCAGCACCGCGCTCAACGAGCGCAATGGCTGGTCATATGCCTGGGATAATCTGAGCGATAAATATGAGTGGACCGTGGATGAAATCGCGGTTCCCGCCGGCTATAGCAAAAAAGTGACTGCGGACGGCTTTGAGTTCACCATCACTAATACCAAAAATGATGATGTGATTATTCCCGAGCCGGAACAGCCCACTGAGCCGGGCGAACCCTTGGTACCCGGCGGCCCGGCTGATCCTGATGATGACACCGGCATCTTAGACGGGCAGACACCCGGCCACGGACTTGACTCTTCGCCGAATACCGGCGATAATTTCCCTACCTATTTATGGCTGTTACTGGTTCTGGCCGGCTTTGCCGGCACGGCCTGCGCCTGGCGGGCCGCCAAAGCCAAGTCGCGCCATGACTAGACTAAAGTGAATCTTGCTTACAAGAGGCCGCGCGAGCGGCCTCTTGTTCATCCGGGAAAAGCGTTTGTGCTGCCCGGGGCGGGCAGGGCGGATGATTATGGCTATCCGCTCCCCTTTGTTTATGGCCTTTATGCATACATATATTTAGGGAATTTACGGATGTTTTGACTAAATGCCTGAAAATAGTCAGAAAGGATTTTATCCGAGAGGCCGGAATACATAACAGAGAAAATGGGGCGGGTTCTGACGCCCGCCGCTGAAGGCAGGGGAGAGAGTATGAGTAATATTTATGATCCGAGTCTGGCGCCATTAGGGGAAGACAAGATCCGCTGGGTCGCCTCCTATATGCCGCTTTTGAACGCTATCGGCAAGGATTTTGAGGAGCGGCGGCCTTTGGCCGGGCTGCGCGTCGCCATGTCCATCCATTTGGAGGCCAAAACAGCTTATTTGGCGCTGACGCTGGCAAAAGCCGGGGCAGAGGTATCTGTCACCGGCTCCAATCCATTGTCTACCCGGGATGATATCGCGGCGGCGCTCGTGGCGCGGGGGATCACGGTTTTCGCCCATCATGGCGCAAGCGAGGCCCAGTATAAGCAGGACCTGCAGCATACGTTGGCTTGCCGGCCCCAGTTGATTCTTGATGACGGCGGCGATTTTGTCGGCCTGCTCCATGGGGCATGCGCTGATTTGGCGGCGGAATTGCGCGGCGGCTGTGAGGAAACGACAACCGGCGTGATTCGCTTGCGCGCCCGTGAGCGCGATGGCAGTCTCGCCTTTCCGATGATCAGCGTTAATGACGCGGCTTGCAAACATCTTTTTGACAACCGCTATGGCACCGGCCAATCAACACTGACCGCGATCATGGCGGTGACCAATCTGACAATTGCGTCCCGCAGCGTGGTCGTAGCCGGCTATGGCTGGTGCGGCAAGGGTGTGGCCATGCGCGCGCGGGGCTTGGGCGCACGGGTGATTATCACTGAAACCGACGCGGTGAAAGCCCTTGAGGCCTGCATGGACGGGTTTGAGGTCATGACGATGGCGGAAGCCGCCGCGCAGGGCGATATTTTTATCACGGTCACCGGCTGCATAGATGTAATTACAGCCGAGCATTTCAAGCGGATGAAAGATGGCGTTTTGCTTGCCAATGCCGGGCATTTCGATTGCGAGATCAATAAGCATGACCTTGAGGCGCTGGCGGCGGAAATCCTTCCCCGCAAGCCGCATATTACCGGCTACCGCATGGCGGACGGGCGTATGCTTAATCTGCTGGCTGAAGGGCGGCTGGTTAATTTGGCTGCCGGCATGGGGCATCCGGCGGAGATTATGGATATGAGCTTCGCATTGCAGGCAAAATCCCTAGAATACCTGGCAACCGCGGACAACCTCGACAAACGGCTGTATGCCGTGCCGCCGGAAATAGACCGGTCTGTGGCGGAGATGAAGCTGAGCGCCCTGCGCATCGCCATTGACCGGCTGACGCCCCGGCAGGAGGAATATCTGCACGGCTATAGCGGATAAGGTCGGGGCGGGATATTTAGGGCAATCATGTATTTGCCGGATGAGCTTTTCAGGCCTTGATAAAAAACGGCCTGGGGCCGCGGTATGGCTCGCGTACCGGCCTAGCTATAGCGCGGGAACCCCCGCCATTGGCCGCCATATAGACCAGATGAAAAGGGTGTTGACGCTTTGTTGCCACAAATTAGGCCGCGGGCTTGTGCGATTGCTCTCTTTGGCAGTGCAATTCTCGCTTTTGGGCTATATCATATTCACTCGTTTAGCGGTATTACAGAGGGAGGCGGTTTGGGGCTAACATTGCTTCTCTATCATTGGTTTAATATTTCTCCCGCCATATCAGCCTTTGCCTTTAATTTTATTTGTTATGCCTTCGGTTGGAAAGTGCTGGGCAAGGATTTTATCGCCTACTCCATTATTGCCGGCTTGGGATTCTCCGCCTTCTATGCCATTTTTGAGCGTTTTGACCCATTGTGGCCGGGGCTAGTTAATTTGCCCTTGCTCGCCGCGGTTTTAGGCGCTGTATTTGTCGGCGTCGGAGTGGGCCTTTGCGTTCGCATTGGCGGCGCTCCCTGCGCCGACGATGCTTTGGCAATGGGTTTTGTCAAGCTGACGCGCCTGAAAATACAATGGATATATTTAATTAGCGACGTGGTTGTACTGGGATTGTCCGCTACGTATATCCCAATAAACAGGCTGGCTTATTCTCTGCTGTCGGTGGTTTTATCCGGGCAGTTAGTCGGCTTGATGCAAAGGATTCGCCTGCCAAAAGCCGTAGGCAAAGAGCGGATTAAGGCGGACAGCGAGAGTGCCTGCGCGAATCCGGATGACCAATGCGGCGACAGCGAAAGTGCCTGTGCGAAGCCGGATGACCAATGCGGCGACAGCGAGAGTGCCTGCGCGAAGCCGGATGACCAACACGGCGACAGCGAGAGTGCCTGTGCGAAGCCGGATGACCAATGCGGCGACAGCGAGAGTGCCTGTGCGAAGCCGGATGACCAATGATACCCAAGCCGGTATAATTGCCAAGCAAATGGGAACGGGGCTAAGGCGCAGCGACGATTATGGCATTATGAAAATAGCGGTTTCGGAACTGTGAAGCAATAGCAAAAAGCCCCTAACCATTTGGCTCATGGCTATGGGCTTATTATATGTTTGCATTAGGCCTGGCGCACAGGGGCCAGGTTGCGGATGGCTGCGATTACCCCGGCGCCAACGGCAAGCGCTTTATCAGAGATGAGATAGCAGCTCTCCCGGTCGCCGCGGGGATCGATATCGCCGGATTTGGTCTGCGCCTCAACCCGGATGCCGGCAGGCAGCAGGCCGCGTAATACGCCGCTGATCTTGGCGACAAGCGGCTGCCCATCAACTAATGCCACCACATCGCCCTGGCTGACCATATCGCCGATATGCAAAATCGGCTGGAAAATACCGCCGCCGGGTGCGCGCAAGACTCTTTCTTGGCCATAGCCGCTGATATTGCCGGGTATGCCGGTATCCGGCAGCGCTGATCCCGTGTAAATCACCCGCCCCATCTCTCCTTCGCGGCTCGTTTCGATCACCGCATGACAATCAATCCCGGCAATAAATCCGGGGCCCAGGCCGATCACTACAGGCGCGTCGTTGATTTGCGTGCCGAGATTTTTTTTGGCGATGATACCGTCAACTAAAACCACAGGGTTGAATTCCTTGAGCAGGGGCCGGGCATCACCGATATATACGGGGATCATATTTTCATCTAGCAGCGCGCGCACCGCCGCCAGGCTATTGGCGGAACAGGACGCAATCTCCTCAACAGAGGCCGCCCCCTCATAGACGGCGCGGGAGAAAGCAACCATACAGCGCACGGTAGTAGGCTGCGGCAGCTCGGTCATTATTACCTGATGCCCCTCGCGGCGCAGGCAGACCGCCACACCGCTCGCCAGATCACCTGCACCTTTGATTAAGACCAGCATTGTTGGGCCTCCTTGATTGAGGCGATAATCACTTTATCAATGCCCGACTCGGCAAGCAGCGATTTGATTTTGCGCCCGCGGGCCAGCATTTGCGCATTATCCGCCTGATTAAGCACAACTGTCGGCCGATAGCGGCCATAGCCGCTGCTGATTAGCAGCGCGATAGCCGCCTCATCGGCTGTTTCGCCCACAGGCACGCCATGCCGCAGGGCTAAATCATAGCGGTAACAGGTTTCAGCCAAAGGCTTGTCCAATGCGCTTAAACCCATTACTACGATTACCTTGGTGGCGTATTGAGGGATTACAGGCTCCCAGGCCGCCGGGTATTTGAGCGGCAGGCGCTGCGCCCCGTCCGCTTCCACATACAGCATCCGGCAATTACGCCGCAGCCAAGAAAGCGCCTCCTCCCCCGGCGAGCCATAACGGGCGTCAGCCAGCGGCCGCGCGGCTACGAGGATTTGCCCCGCGAGCAGAGCCGCCTGATAGCGGTCGGCGGCAAAGGCTTCGACCAGCTCTGTATCCGCGCCCTCGGGCCGCATAATATGGGTGGTAGTGGTAACTGCTGTCGGCAGCCCCGCAGCCAACGCTTCGCGGGCCAGCGCGTACATGAGGCTCGTTTTGCCGCCCGCGCCATTGATAGCAATCAACTGCGGGATGGACATATTGATTTGTAATGCTTGATGGTACATGATTACCTGCCATTTTGCCAATTAGCCGCTTGCTCGTTAAATCCGCTTTATCCGTCTAAGGTTTTACGCCTTTTTCCGCCCGGGATAATACATAAGCGAAAAACATTCGCTCCCGCTCGGAAAGGCGGTCTTTTTTGCGCCGCAGAAGGTAAAGGAAGCGTTCACCGCCGCCCGGCGTTTCCAGATCATAGGGCAGCGGAAAAATCCTTAGCAGCCCCAGTTGCGCCGCTTCCGCCGCCGCCCGCTCGGAGATTACGGATATGCCCAATCCGGCCGCCACGGAATTCTTAATCGCTTCGGTATCGGCCATTTCCGCCACGATATGGATGGGGCTATGAAAGCCGCGGCGGCTGAGATATTGCTCGAATTCATAGCGGGTGCCGGAGCCGGTAGGGCGCATGATAAATGGCTCTTTAATTAAGGCGCTAAAATAATCCTCTTGCAGCGCAATTTGGGCAAAGCGCTCCTGATCCGGCGTGATCAGCACCAGCTTGTCCCGGGCGATCGGGTAGTGCCGGCATAATTCGCTGCCGATCATCGTGCCGCTTATGCCAATTTTTGCCTCGCCGCTGATCAGGGCTTGATTGACCATGCTGCTGTCGCAGGGGATAATATTAAAGCGCATGCCTTGATGCTCGCGCAAAAAGCCGGATATCAGCTCCGGCAGCAAATGCTTAGCGGGGATGGTGGAAGCGGCGACATTGATCATGCCTTGCTTGAGGGCGTCCTTGCCGCTGACGGCCTCGACTGCCTCCTCGCGCAAACGCAGCAGCCGCGTCGCATATTCATAAAGCCGCTGTCCCGCCTCGGAGGGATAAACTTCCCGGGTGCTGCGGATTAAAAGCGGCGTCTGCAATTCTTTTTCCAGCGCGCTGATATGAGAGCTGACCGTGGGCTGGCTAAGAAAGAGCTTTTCTCCGGCGCGGGAAAAACTGGATAGCTCCACAACGGCCATAAACACTTCCAACTGGCGAAAATCCATAGCTTACCTCCATCGGTTTAATTATAGCAAAATTAGCCGCTTTTGTCATTACTCTTGCTATTTATAGCGGGCCAAGGTATACTCTTAGTGGTAGTTCATTCTTTTCGGGCTGAAATAGCGGCAGTTATAACCGACGCTTGCTCAGCCACATCCCCGCCTTGCCGGAGCAACAGGAGTAATCATATGCCTAAAGAAATTATACGCCTTACCCAGATGACGGCGGCAGCCGGCTGAGCTGCAAAAATAGGGCCGGGTGTCCTAGCTCAGATACTTTCCGGATTGCCAAAATTTACAGATCCGAATCTTCTGGTCGGCTTCGAAAGCAATGACGACGCTTGCGTATATCGTATTAACGACCAGTTAGCCATGGTGCAGACTGTGGATTTTTTTCCGCCGATGGTCGATGATCCTTATCTCTTCGGCCAAATCGCGGCGGCCAATGCCCTCTCCGATGTCTATGCCATGGGCGGGCGGCCTAGTCATGCCCTGAATTTGCTTTGCTATCCCGAATGCCTTGAGCCGCCGGTGGTAGCCCGAATTTTAGAAGGCGGTTATGCCAAGGTCGCGGAAGCAGGGGCTGTGGTCGCGGGCGGCCATAGCATTCGCGCCCAGGAGCCGATGTACGGACTATGCGTTTCCGGCTTTGTCGACCCGCGCCGCGTTTTGACTAATCTCGGTGTACGCGCGGGCGATCAGCTCATCCTTACCAAGCCTTTGGGCAGCGGTATTATGGTCACGGCAGCCAAGGGCGATGTGATTGACGCCAAGGCCCTGCAGCCGGCTATTGATGCGATGACCCAGCTGAACCGTTATGCGGCTGAAATTATCGCTGATTATGATATTCATGCTTGTACCGATGTCACCGGTTTTGGCCTATTAGGCCATGCGCTGGAAATGCTCGGCGACTCTGTAAGTCTTATGCTGGATGGAAGCAGTCTGCCTTTAATTGATGGAGCTTATGAGATGGCGTCTATGGGATTGATTCCGGCGGGCGCTTATCAGAATCGCGACTATGTGGCCGAGCGGGTACGCATGGCGCCGGAAACAGATCCGGTGCTGGTTGATATAGCCTGCGATCCGCAGACCTCGGGCGGCCTGCTGCTGGCCGTAGCGGCGGGACAGGCCGATGATTTGCTCACGGCGCTGCGTCAGCAGCATGCGGCGGCCGGTCTGATCGGCGAAGCCGTTGCCGGCGGCGGGTTGATTGAGTTCAGATAAGCATTCAGGCGCCAACGCCGCATAAGCCGCGAGGTATCTTAGCATTTTGCGGCTATTATTGAGCCATCTTATATTTGTTTATATCATAATCCCGCCCTGAGGGCGGGATTATGATTTAGATGATGATCAATCAGACCCGGCGGAAGCCCATCATCCCGGCGACGCGGGCTGCATTGGCCTCATCAGTGAGGTCGGCCAGCAGCATCAAGGCCACCGCGGGCGCTGACGCGGGGTCGCGGCTGGTGATGATATTGCCGTCGCGGCAGGGATTATCGCCGGAAAGGATAGCGCCCGCCGCAACCAATTGCCGCTGCCAGCGTCCTTCTTCGCCCGCATAAGTGGTGGCGCGGCGGCCGGCGAGAACGCCGGCCTCGGCCAAAAGCAGCGCCCCGGTGCAGACAGCGGCCAGCGGTTTGCCGGATGCCGCGAAATCGCGCAAAAGACGCGAAAGCGTTTCGTTCCGCCGCGCCCCAAAGTAGCCGTAACGGGCGAAGCCGCCCGGCAAAGCTAATGCCGCGAAGTCCTCATGCCGGATTTGCTCCAAAGTTAAATCGGCGTTTAGGCTATGATCAAAGCTGGTCGGCACAGCCAAGCCGGCGCTTGCGGTCAGCAGGCGGGTCGATCGATCTCCGGCCACCAGATTCCAGCCGAATACATCGCAAAAAGCCGCCGCCTCGAGCAACTCGCAGCCCGGCGGCAATACAAGCAGCGCCTTTTGCATATCATTCCTCCCCGGGAGCGGTGTCAGGGGTTAGGAGCCAGATCGTGGGCTGCTCGGAAAAATTAAAGCCCAATTTTTCCTGCATCTGCCGCGAAGCCGTATTGCCGCTAAAATACTGGTCATAGGGGATATGCCCGCGCAGCAGCTCCCTTTTAACCATATGCGCCCCAAGAGCCGAGCCGATACCAAGACGACGGAAGGCAGGCAGGATTTCCAGCATCCCCATGCTGCCTTCGTCATGCACGCCGACGAAGCCCGCGGGCCGGCCATGATAGAAAGCGCCCAGCATGCCATA
>JAAYYR010000096.1 GCA_012515255.1 Clostridia bacterium
CGGCTGCTCTCCGGCGGCAATGTGCAAAAAGTGCTGCTGGGCCGGGAGATCGCTTCCTCGCCCCAAGTGCTGATCGCCGCCTATCCGGTACGCGGCCTGGATATTAACTCCAGCTACACCATATACGGCCTTTTGAACGAGCAAAAAATGCGCGGCGTGGCTGTGCTGTTTATCGGCGAGGATCTTGATGTGATGGTCGAGCTGTGCGACCGCATCCTCGTGCTTTGCGGCGGCAGGGTCAGCGGCCTGGTGGACGGGCGCAGCGCCACAAAAGAGCAGCTGGGCCTGCTGATGACCGGGGAGGTGAGCGCCGATGCCTAAGCCCGCTCTAAAAGGGGCGAAAACGCGGACGGCGGATAAGCCGCATAATACGCCCTGGGTGCGTATTGCGCGGCGGCCGACCATACCGCGCCGGCAAGCCTGGCTGATCCGCATCTCAGCCATTGTCGCGGCGCTGATTTGCGGCGCGCTGCTCATCGCTATCCTGGGACATAATCCCTTTCATGTTTATGCCGATATGGCAAGCGGCGCTTTGGCTACGGCTACCTCGCGCGCGGCAACGGTTAAGATCGCTATTCCCCTGCTCGTGGCGGCGCTTTCTGTGGCGCTCTCCTTTAAGATGCGTTTTTGGAATATCGGCGCCGAAGGGCAGATTCTCGCTGGCGGCATCGCTGCCACCTATTTCGCCCTGTTTTGGGCGGGCAGCCTCCCTTCCTGGCTGCTGCTGCTTGCCATGGGGGCGGCCGGCTGCGTGGGCGGCGCTATCTGGGGCGCTATCCCCGCTTTTTTCAAGGCTAAGTGGAATACGAACGAGACGCTGCTGACCCTGATGCTCAATTATGTGGCGCTGGGGCTAGTCAAATATCTGGCTGCTGGGCCATGGAAAAAAGGCGGCCCGGGCAGCTTCCCCAAGATCGCCATGTTCTCCAAAGAAGCGCGGCTGCCGGAAATCTTTGACGTGCATATTGGCTGGATCATCGCTATCGTCTTGCTGTTGCTGTATTTCATCTACCTGACGCGCTCAAAGCACGGCTATGAAACGATTGTGGTGGGGCAAAGCACCAATACGGCCAAGTACTCGGGCATGAGCGTGCCGCGCGTTTTGATCCGCACCATGCTGCTCGCGGGCGCGGCCGCCGGATTGGCCGGTTTCATGCAGGTTTCAGGCGCCGACTATACGCTTAATGAGATGACGGCGGGCGGCGTCGGTTTCACAGCCATCACAGTGGCCTGGCTGGGGCAATTAAAGCCCTTGCCCATGCTGGGCGTAGCCTTTTTCATCGCTATCCTCGAAAAGGGCGCCAGCCGCATTCAGACTACATTCGCCATCCCGGCTTCAGCCTCCGACGTCTTGGTGGGCGGTATCCTCTTTTTCATGCTGGCCTGCGAGTTTTTCATCAATTACCGCCTAATCTTCCGGCCGGCAGTGGAGGTGGATAGCCATGATTAATCTTATCAATATCTTTGTCGCGGCGGTACTGGCCGGTACGCCGCTTTTATTCGGCACCATCGGCGAAATCCTCACCGAGAAATCCGGCAATCTCAATCTTGGC
Organism: Clostridia bacterium; assembly: GCA_012515255.1. Lineage (GTDB taxonomy): Bacteria > Bacillota > Dehalobacteriia > UBA4068 > UBA4068 > HGM13862. Next base: position 1,554 of record JAAYYR010000096.1, read on the forward strand.
GTCGAGGGCATGATGTTTATGGGCGCTATCGCCGGCCTGGCCGGCATCTACTTCCCTGAGCTGTGGTTCGGCAGCCTGCCCGGCTGGGTCGCGGCTCTGCTCGCCGTCTTCTGCTCTTTTGCCTGCGCCGCTCTGGGCGCCGCTATTTACGGCTTTTTAACTATCACCCTGCGCGCCAATCAAAACGTCACCGGCTTGGCGCTGACCATCTTTGGCGTGGGCTTTGGCAATTTCTTCGGCGAGATCATCACCAATAATGCCGCGGGCAAGGTGATGAGCATTTCCGCTTCGGCCAAAGCCGCTTTTACCAATGACGCTGTCTTCCCCTTCCTCGCCGATTTAGCGCGCGACAGCCAGTTTTTCTGGTATGTGAATAAAATGTTCTTTTCTTATAATATGCTGGTGTATCTGGGCATTGTCATCGCCATACTTATGGCTGTCTTCCTCAACCACACCCGCATCGGCTTGAACCTGCGCGCCGTAGGCGAAAATCCGGCGACAGCGGACGCGGCGGGTATCAATGTTAACCGCTATAAGTATCTGGCCACGATTATCGGCGGCGGCATCTGCGGCATCGGCGGCATGTATATTTCTATGGTTACCAGCAATGGCGTATGGATTTTCAACTGCGTCGGCGGCAAAGGCTGGATCGCCATTGCCCTCGTCATCTTCGCTACCTGGTCGCCGGCCCGGGCTTTGCTCGGCTCTTTGGTTTTTGGCCTGCTGTCGATCATGCGCATGTATGTGCCGCTTGGCATACCGATCGAAATTTATGATATTTTCCCCTATCTCTTTACCGCCCTGGTGCTGATTTTCACCAGTATCGGCCAGCGGCAAGAGCATAATATGCCCAAGCATTGCGGCTTTAATTATTTTCGCGAGGAAAGATAGCGGCAGGCTGCGAGGTGGCGATAAAGGCGGCGGCGTAAGTCCCCTGGTAAGCGATAGCGGCGGATTGTCGGCTCGGCATGGTGGCCGTGGTATGCTGTACCGGTCTGCGTTTGGGATAGGTGGGGCGCTGTCAGTTTTCTGGGTGCGCCTGCCCGGCAGGCGAAGGGCTGCGGAAACTCAGCACTGAGGAGAGGTCTAGCGGAAAACCCCCGGCTTCATTCGGCGATTTTTTGCAGGGGGACTAGGGGGAGTTCCGATTCTCCCCCTCTGCCCCCCTGCACCCCCCGCACCCCCTTAAAACGGCCCAAGGCTCGCCGCCTTGGAAATCCGCACTTGCGCGGGGAGCAAAGTTGGGGTTTTTGGTAGCAGATTAAGAAAAACAGCGGCAAGTCCGATCCCAAATATAAAAGCAGCGCTAAAACAAG
>JAAYYR010000097.1 GCA_012515255.1 Clostridia bacterium
GGCGGCGAGCCGCTGCTGCGCAAGGACGATATTCTGCGTCTGGCGCGCAAGCATCAGAATTTGACCTTCGGCGTATTCACGAATGCAACTCTGATCGACGCCGCCACAGCCGACGCCATCGCCGCCACGCCGAATTTGAATATGTTTATCAGCATTGAAGGCGGCAAGGAGGAAACGGATTTCCGGCGCGGCGCGGGCGTGTATGATAAATGCCTTAATGCCATGAAGCTGCTGCGGGAGCGCGGAGTGGCTTTTGCTTTTTCCGCCTGCTACCACGCAAAAAACTGCGAAACAGTAGCCTCCGACGCGTATCTGGACTGGCTGCGTGAGCAGGGCGCCTGGATGGGCTGGCTGTTCAAATACGCGCCCATCGGCAAGGACGCGGATCTGTCCTTGGTCTGCACGCCCCGGCAGAGGGCCTGGGTACGTCAGCAGATCGCCGATTATTGCGCCCGGGAGCGTTATACCATCATTGATTTTTGGAATATGGGTCATGTGGCCACCGGCTGCGTCGCCGCGGGCAATGGCTTCATCCATATCAATGCCAGAGGCGATGTGGAGCCTTGCGCTTTTTGCCATTACGCCGACAGCAATATCCGGGATGAGAGCCTCATAGAAGCTTTGCAATCGCCATTTTTCCGCGCTTTCCGTTCCGCGCAGCCTTTTACCGACAATCCGCTGATCGCCTGCCCAATGCTGGATCATCCGCAATCCCTGGTAGATGTATGCGCCGCGGGCGGGGCTTATTCCACGCATTATGACGCGCCGGAAACGCCGGAGGCCCTGGCGGAAAAATGCCATGACGCCGCAAAAGCCTGGCAACCTGTGGCCGAACAACTATATGCGCAACTCGACCCCCGCTGGCAACGCATATTTGCCGGCGTAAGCCGCGCCCACCGGCTGCGCGTAAAGTGCTTTGACCGCCCCTTGGCGACAAAACCAAAGGAGGAAAGATAAATATGAAAAAGACAACTCTATTGGCCTGGCTTTTGGCGATGGTTTTCCTGTCAATGCCTGTGCTCGCAGCCTGCGGCGAAAAGGAAAAGGCCGCGGAAACGCCTACATCGCCCATTGATATCGCGGCCGTATCCATCGAAACACTGATGAATCAATTACGCACGGAAAGCGCTTCCGGCGGGTTCAGCCTTGATTCCTTTCTCGGCTTGGACGCGGCTGTGCTGCACAGCAGGCAATCCATTCTCGATGTGGCTTTAACAAACCCGGAGGCGGATAGCGCCATGAACTACCGGCAAAGCGCCATTATTGCCGCAAATGACGAAGCAGCCTTTGAGATGGAAATGGACAATGGCGAGGAAGCCTACCGTTCCGGCGTCTATTTCAGCGGCAATGAGATGCTGGTCCGCTTTGCCGACGTGAACAAGCCCATGATCCGCTATGCTTTAAGCGATGATAGCGCCGCCGCCCTGGCCGGCCAGCCGCCTTTGAAACGATATATGGCCTGCCTGGCCGCCCCTGATCCCGGACTAATGCTTGGCGGCGGCTGGGAAAGCCAATGGGCTCAGCTTGCCGGTCATCTTGGGGAAAATCTTACCGATGCCGATATCGAACAAGGCGAGATGGAGCTGATGATACAGGATCAAAGCCTAAGTATCGCCACCTATCATTTGCAGCTTGCGGGGAAGCCGGCCACAGACAGCATGCGCTGTTGCTTCGACGCCTGGAACGGCGACGCTGATGTCCGCTCCTTTATCTGCTTGGCGGATAATGTAGCTGAACGCGAATCCGCCCAAACCACATTGAGCCTGTTGGAAGCGGCCATGCTCCATAATCAGGGTGATGACTGGGCAAACAGCGCTCTGGCATTGACCATCGGCATGCTGAATGATACGCCGGTCTATCTGGATCTGCTTTATGCCTTGCCGCAGGGCGAGTTTGCCCTGACCATGACCTTCTGGGGCGAGGGCAAAGCAAAGCAGACGGAAATCCGGCTGCGCACATTGGATGGAAGCGGCTTTAATCTGCGGGATCAGAACCGCGATGGCGGCGATGTCTTCAACCAGGAGACAGTACAGACGCTGTATCGGCCGGGCGGCGTTCTGGCTGCCACCAATACGCTGACAGCGGACAATATCTATGAGAGCGGCGGCCTTAGCAAGACGTTTAGCAATACATACCGCCTGATTGATGCCGACGACGGGGAAGAAAGCCTCACTGTGGCCGCGGGCGAGTATGCCCATACCGACAATAATGGCGAGATCAACGGCGTTTTTAGCGGCCGGTTGACCATGGACGCCCAGGACAGCGATCCCATGATTATGAACTATAGCGGCAAGATTTTCCTTTCCGGGCAAGCGGGCCAGGTAAAAATCCCGGAATTTATCGCCGGCTCCGGGCGGGAGATCAGCGATCATCCGGCATTGCTGGCGGCGCTGCTTAAGGATCAGGCTTCCGCATATGGCCCCATGCCCTATTCGCAGCAAATGATGCTGGCGACCATGGCCTTGATGCTGGAAATTGATGATGACTAAGATGCTGGACGCGCAGGCTTTGACCCGGCGCTACGGCGATTTTGTGGCGCTGGATCATGTGTCCTTGAAGCTGGAGCCCGGGCAGGGGTTGGCGCTTTTGGGGCGCAATGGCAGCGGTAAAAGCACCCTGCTGGCCCTGCTGGCCTTAGCGGATTCGCCTGATGAAGGCCGGGTGGAGGTGGACGGTCTACCGCCCGGGCAAGCCCGGCAGGCGCTGGCCTATGCGCCGCAGGAGATTTCGCTTCTTGAGGAGCTAACGGTAGAGGAAAACCTGCTCTGCTGGTCGAGCCTGCCAAGAAAGGAAGGGCGCGGGCGCGCTTTGGAGCTATGCCGGGATTTATCATTGGCGGGGCTGCGGCGCAAGCGGGTCGACCGGCTGTCCGGCGGTCAGCGCCGCCGGGTCAATCTGGCGGCCGCGCTGATGAGCCATGCCCGCTATCTGCTCTTGGACGAACCCTTCAGCGGCGTTGACGAGGAGGGCGCGATACAAATTCGCGATATGCTGCTCACCGCCCGGGCGCAAGGCCGCGGTATGGTGATCTCCGGCCATCAGCCGCAATTATTGCGCCCGCTTGTCAGCCACGTTCTGGTATTAGAGCAGGGAAAAGCTATCTTTTTCGGCAGGGCGGAACAGTATTTTGCGGCTTTTCCGGAGCAATGCCATGAGCCTTAATCTGCTCATTTTAGATATCAAGCGGCTGCTGGGGCATGGGAAAGCCGGGGTGTTGGCGCTCGTGGCGCCGCTTGCGGCTTTGCTGGTCTTTGCGGCAATAATCGTTCCCCTGCTGGCGGGCTCCGGCAGCCTGGCCGCGCCCTATGCCATCTGCAATGAGGATCAAAGCGAACCGGTAGAGCTGTTTATTAATCTGCTGGCCAACTCGGAATCATTGCGCGATATCTCCACCGCCTATCCTGTCGATGATATAATGGCGGGCTTCGACCTGTTGGAACAGGGGAAAGTCAGCGTTGTCGTGCATATCGGCGAGGATTTTTATCAGCGGCTGCTTAAGGGCGAGAATGCGCAGGTGTCTTTATACGCCTATCCCAGCCATGCCTTTGAGCAGACCATGATCAGCCTTACGCTCAATCATGCCCTGGCGGCGGTGGGGCAGAGCCAAAACCTGCTGGAAATGACGGGCCAGGCCGCTGTCGCGGCCGGCGTTGCCCCGGCGGAGAGCGCCCGGCTGGTCGCCGATGGTTTGGATCAGGCTATCCGCCGCCATATGGAGCGCCGCTCTGTCCTTAGCCGACAGGGCGCGCTTTCGCCTACCGGCGATTATCTGCCCGTGGAATATTATCTGGCGGCGCTGTTTTCCCTGGGCGCGGCACTGGCCATGCTGCCGTCACTGCATCTGACGGCCTTTGATTTACAGGGGCCTTTATGCCGGCGCGGGGCGCTGGCAGGCAGGCGCGGACGCCGGTTTTTGATAGCCAGATTGGTTTCCGGCGGCTTACTGATCAACCTGACGCTGCTCTTGCTGCTTCCCGCGGCGGTATTCATCCATGAGCTGGGCGTTTATTGGGGGCGCGGCGTAGGCTTGGGCTGGCTCGCCCTCTTGCTAGCGCTGCCTCTGATATCCCTGACATTGTCGGCCTTGGGTCTTTGCCTGGGCAGCCTGGCCAAACAGCCGCGGCTTAGCCTTTGGTACGGTTTTTACGCGGTGCTGCTGATGGCTGTTCTTTCCGGCGCCTTACTGTCCGAGGGCATGCTGCCGCCTTTAATATCGGAGCTGGGCCGCTGGACGCCGCTGAAGCCGTCTATGAGTATCATCGCCAATACGCTGTTTGCTTTCGACCCGGCCCGCTATCTGCGGGATATATCGCGTCTGCTGCTTTTGCTGTTCGTCTATTGCCTGGCAGGCGGCTTTTTGTATAGCCGCAAAGGGGCGGGCCGATGAACGGCCGGGCATTGTTTTGCGGCAGGCTGCGCGCTATTTTGCGGGACGGCTGGTCTTTGGCTATCCTTTTTCTGGCCTTGGCGGCGGCGCTGCTGGCCGCCTGGTATGCGCAGGAACAAAATGCCGGGGATTTTCGGGTGGCCGTGATAAATAATGATCGCGGTGAACTGGGCGGACGCCTGATGGAAATGCTGGCGGCGGATGCGGAGGTGGAGCTGGTAGATACGGATGAGGAAACAGCCAGGCGCCTGCTCGCTCAAGACCGGCTGCAATGCCTTTTTATCATTCATGATGATTTTAGCGCCCAGCTAAAACAGCGCAATTATGCGGGATTGATCGATTTGACAGTGGCGCCTGATTCTCCCTATGGGGCGGCGGTCAGCGAGCCGCTGATCAACGGGGTGATGAAGCTATGGCTGGAACAGCAGGCGCTTTATGATTTACAGCTATTAGCCGGGCTGTCCGATACAGCCACGGCTAATTTGCGGCGGGATATGGAACAAGTCTGGCTGCAGGGCGCCGTGGTCAGCAGCCGCCCAATTGTGGTGGAAGCAAAGGCCGGGCTCGGCAAAGCCGTGATCACCGCCCCGGAAGCCATTGCCGCCGCCCAAGCTTGGTATGCGGCATTATGCTTATTTTATCTGATCGCCGGGGGCGCATGGATGGCTGGGAGCAATGGCTCCCGCCTGTTACGGCGCGCCAAGCAGTTGGGCTGGGGTCGCGCCCGCTTTTTCCTTTGGCAGGCCGCGGCCAGCCTTGTGGTCATCAGCGCGGGCTTTATGGTCGTAAGCATCGTAGAGGGCGGCTTAGCCGGCCTGATACGGCTGCCTGATTTTCTCATTTACGGGCTGGGTATTTTAGGCCTGGCCCTAACAGTCTGCTCCCTTTGCCACAGCCTCAGCGCTCTGTTACTGCTGGCTCCGTTTATCAGCCTTTCCGCCGCCGCCCTTTCGGGCCTGCTGGCTCCTTTGCCCCAATGGGCGGCGGTATGGGCGATATTGTCCGCGGCATTGCCGGGTCATTGGCTGGCAGCCGCCTTGGCCGGGGAAGGAAATATCTGCCTGGCGCTGCCGCTGGCCGCGATATGGCTGTTGATTGGCCTGGGGGCGTCCCGCATGGCCTCGCGGCAATAAGCGGCGGGGGCAATAAGTAACAAC
>JAAYYR010000098.1 GCA_012515255.1 Clostridia bacterium
AGACAGTATATAAAAATATTCCTGTTTTAGTGGGCTAATCCTGCCGCCGCAGCTTTTTTGTGCAAAATTTACCTTGTTGCGAGTTGGGCGGGCCTATTTACAGACGGGTAGCCTTATGGTACAATAACGCGATAGAAAAGGCCGTGTCAAGGCCGGGTTAGTGCGGTTTACCAGGCGCGGGGACAGCGTTGGTAATGGAGCGGTCAGTGAAGCGGGCCAGGGAGCGGACAATGGAGCGGGCAATGGAGCGGGCAATGGAACAAAAGCATAGCAAAATCATTATCGCATTGGCCGTGGCCTATATCAGCCTGACCCTGTTCGCCAATATCGGTTCCCTGCGTATCGTGGCGCTGCTTGGCCTGGCGGTAGACGGCGGCACCCTGCTGTATCCCTTTACATTCACCCTGCGCGATATTTTGCATAAAAAGGCCGGGGCAACGATTGCCCGCTTCTCCATCTGGCTGGCCGCCGCGATCAATCTGCTGCTCTTTGGCTTTGTTTGGCTGGTAGCTGCCCTGCCCGCCGCTGAGGATGTGGGCGTGCAGGCCGCCTATGCCGAGGTGCTGCTGCCCGGCTTGCGCCTTGTCCTCGCCTCTGTGGCGGCGATGACAGTGGCCGAGCTGCTTGATACGCTGATTTACGCCCGGGTGCGGCGGCGCTTCGGCAGCCGCAGGCAATGGCTGCGGGTGCTGCTGTCCAATGCTGTCTCCGTGCCGGTAGATACAGCGATTTTTCTGCTTATCGCTTTTCTTGGCCGCTATACCTGGCCGGTGCTCGTCTCGATTTTCCTCGCTAATCTGCTGATCAAGTATGCTGTGTCGCTGTTGTCTTTAGGCGGCGTTTATCTGGTCAGGGATGTGGACCGGGCTTAGCCCTGCCCCGCGGCCATAAATCCGCCTGCCCCTGCCTATCCATAATAGACGGAGCGCCTGATGGGCGCTTTATTAATTTTTGCTTAAATTGGGCGTAGCAGCGGCCTGTTCGACGCTTGCGCCTTGGATTTTTAAGCCTGGTATAGTATAATGACCATGAATGCGCCAGGCTACTTTGCCGCTATTATCCGGCTGTGTCGGGAGCTAAGGCGCGGCAGCTTCGGGCAGGATTTTATTAAGCCGATGCGCGGCATGTCAATGCGCGCCGGATTAATGCGCACGGCGTCAGGGGCGGTCTGCTTTAGCAACAATTTTGTTTGCTCTTAGCGGCCTCGCGTATTGTATGAAAAGTGCTAAAATTGCGATAATTGCCACTTTTGTGGCCAATTTGCCGTAGATTTTGCCTTGAGCCTGCTTAAACGCTGTGGGATTGTGGATAACTCTGTGGCGGGTCGCGGCGGCAGGAAGTGGAAATGTGGAAATCTTGGCGGTGTCATTGTGGAAATGTGGATAACTATGGGTAATTCTGGCTGTGGGAGGCGAATTGATGGCGGCTATCGGCCCAATTTTGCGCGATTTTTTCAGCGCCGGCCTCAATGATTCCGGGAATATGCTCAGCGGCTTTTTGCTCCCTTATGCCATATGGGCTTTGCGTCTGATTTTGCCGCCGCTTGCTTTGATCGTGGTTTGGCGTTGCGGTCGCTCCCTCTTGCGCGGCAATGCGGCGCCGGAGGTCTGGGCCTGGCTCGGTCTGGGCGACGGAGTGCGGGTGGCGGTCAATCACTGGGAGAATATCGTCGGCAGAAGCGGCTCGGCAGATATTGTGCTGCCCCTGCCGCAGATTTCGCGCAGCCACGCCGCCTTGATCCGCGATGAATACGGCGGCTGGCGGCTGTATGATATCGCCCATAAAGGCAATCTCCTCGTTAACGGCCAGGTCATCGATGATTGCTGTGAGCTGGCGGAGGGCGATGTGATCAGCGTGGCAGGGAGCGAGCTGGCGCTTGCGGAGATCACGCCGGAGGAAGAAGCGGAGCAGCGCGCCGGGCGGCCGGTGCCGGGCCGCGAGATCCGCCCCTCGCGCACCCTGTTGTGGCTGACCCTGCTGCAGCTGGCGCTGGCGGGCGAGCTGATGCTGGCGCTGCCCCAGTATGCGCTGGCTGTCGGCATGAGCTTTGCCTGGCTGATGCTGCTGATGTGGTTTTTCTGGCTCTTTTCGCGCTCGCTGCGGCGCACGGGCTTTGAGATTGAGACTTTGGGCTTTTTCCTCTGCTCGCTGGGCATGGCTGTCGTGGCCTCGGGCGCGCCTGAGGAATTGTTCAGGCAATGCCTGAGCGTGACGCTCGGCCTCGGCGGTTTTTTCCTTCTCGGCTTTTTGCTGCGCGATATGCGGCGCGTCAAGGCTCTGCGCTGGCCGGCGGCAGGAGCGGCGCTGCTGGCGCTGGCCTATGTGCTGCTCTTTGGCGAGGAGACTTTCGGCGCGCGCAACTGGATTACGCTTGGCGGTTTTTCCCTGCAGCCCTCGGAATTGGTCAAGGTGCTGTTTTTATTCGCCGGCGGCGCGACGCTTGACCGCCTGTTCGCCCGGCGCAATCTTTATGCTTTTATCGCCCTTTCCGCCGCTATCGTCGGCGCGCTGGCTTTGATGAATGATTTCGGTACGGCGCTGATCTTCTTCACCGCTTATCTGATTATCGCTTATCTGCGCTCCGGCGATCTGGCCACTGTATCGCTCAGCATAGCCGGGGCGGCGCTTGGCGTGATCATGGCCATCGCCGCTAAGCCGCATATCGCGGAGCGCTTCGCCACGTGGGGCCATGCCTGGGAATACGCGGCAAGCGGCGGCTTTCAGCAGACGCGGGCCATGACCGTCGTGGCCTCGGGCGGCCTGTTTGGCCTGGGCGGCGGCCAGGGCTGGCTGAAGCAGGTGGCTGCCGCGGATACTGATCTGGTTTTTGCTTTTGTCTGCGAGGAATGGGGCCTGATCATCGCTTTGGCGGCTCTCCTCGCCCTGATCATCCTCGCCCTGTTTGCCGTGCGCGCGGCCTCCACGGCCCGCTCTTCTTATTATGTGATCGCCGCCTGCGCCACAGCAGGCATGCTGCTGATTCAGACCATGCTCAATGTCGGCGGCTCCCTTGATTTGCTGCCGCTGACCGGGGTGACATTCCCCTTTGTCAGCAATGGCGGCTCAAGCATGGTCGCCTCCTGGTGTATGCTCGCTTTCCTCAAGGCGGCGGATACGCGGCAAAACGCCAGCTTCGCCATTCGCCTGCCACGGCGGCTGTCGCGGCGGATCAAGGAGGCCATGGCTGATGAATAAAGTCAAACGCCGCGCCGTGCTTATTTTAATCCTCGCTGTGGTGATGGCGCTTGGCCTGGCCTCTTTGCTGCTGCTGCTGGAAGACCAGGGCGCGGATTGGGCGGCTTTCCCCTCCAATAGCCATGTTTACCGCGAGGGCATGCTGATCGCGGGCCGGGTGCGCGATAGCCATGGCGAGCTGCTGCTGGCTACGAAAGACGGCGAGCGCGTCTACAGCGCCGACCGCCGGACTCGCCTGGCCACCCTGCATGCAACGGGCGACCCCTGGGGTATGATCGGCGGCTCGGCCATTGATCTCTTTTCCAAGCATTTGATGGGCTATAGCCTGGTCAATGGCGTGTACAGTTTAAGCGGGCAAGGCCGCGACGTTTATCTCAGCGTCGACGCTGAGCTGAACCGGAAAGCCTGGGATGCGCTCAATGGTCGCAGCGGCTGCGTGGCAGTGATCAATTATCAGACCGGTGAACTGATTTGCATGGTCAGCTCGCCCTCTTTTGACCCGCAGAATCCGCCGGAGCATCCCGACTATCTCAACCGCTTTTTAACGGGGCTGTATACGCCGGGCTCTATCTTCAAGCTTGTGACCAGCTTTGCCGCGCTTGAGGAATTGCCGCAATTGGCCGACTACCGCTATACTTGCTCCGGCGCCGCCGACTATGAGGACGGCCGCATCACCTGCGAGCAGGCGCATGGCGAGCTAAGCTTTGACGATGCCCTGGCCGTCTCCTGCAATTGCTGCTTTGCCGATTTGGCGCAAAGACTCGGCGGCGCGACCTTAGAAAAATACGCGCAAAAAGCCGGGCTGATGGAGCCGCTGATCATCAATGGCTTTACGACGGTGAGCGGCGGCATGGCAGCGCCGCAAAGCGGCGCGGACTTGGGCTGGGCCGCGGCCGGGCAATATCATGACCAGATTTGCCCCGCCGCCATGCTGCGCTTTGTCGCCGCTATTGCCAATGGCGGCAAGGCGGAGAATCCGTGGCTGCTCAAAAAAGTGACGACGAGCGGCGGCATCCCGCTGCGCTTTCATCTTGGCAATGAAAGCAGGCGGCTGATGAGCGGCGATACCGCGGCCGCCTTAAAAGAGATGATGGCCTATAATGTGCGCGCCAATTATGGCGTGGATAATTTCCCCGGCCTGCCGGTCTGCGCCAAGAGCGGTACGGCCGAGGTGGAGGTGGGACGCGCGCCTCATGCCTGGTTCACCGGGTTTTTGAACAGCGACGAGCACCCTTACGCTTTCATCGTGCTGGTGGAAAACGGCGGCACAGGCAAGACCGTAGCGGGCAGTATCGCCAATACGGTATTGCAGGCGGCAGTGGCCGCGGATTAGGCGGCGCTGCATAGCGGTTGGCGGCGAATGGGGCG
>JAAYYR010000099.1 GCA_012515255.1 Clostridia bacterium
CAGCAGGCGGGCCATCGAGCCTTGCGCCATCACGATTACTTCATGGTTTGCGGCGGCCTTTTCCACGGCGGCAATCACCAAATCGTCATGTTGGTCGCGGTTGCCCTGCAGCAGGGCTTGATAAGCGCCATCCACATAGCAGGGCGTCACTTGGGTATCCGGGCCGCCGTAGCGCGCTACAAGGCGGCTGGAGGGGCCGACGGAAGAAATGGCGGTGACGATGACGGCGATCTTTTGGCCCAGTCGGTTGGCTTGCTCGGCCATGGGCGCGTCGATTTTGAGGATAGGGATATGCAGAGCCTGCTCAGCCCAATCCGCGCATTCGGTGTAGGAACTGCATTGATTGAGGATGGCGTCCGCGCCGAGCCGCTCGGCGATCAGCGCGTATTGCAGATAGCGCTCGCGGGCCGCGGCGGTCACGCCCTGATTAGCTAAAGCCTCCTGCAGCAGGCTGTCGTCAGCGATATTGATCATTTCCACCTCAGGCACATATTGGGCGAAAAGGTTTTTGAATTCATCCATTGCCTGGGGAAATGTGTAGAGGACAACTACTTTTTTCTTCTTCATCATTTAGTCTCCTTTGGCGAAAGCCCCGGTGGCCAAGTCGCGGTGATCAGCGCTTTTAGCAGCAAAGGGGCGGCTTGAATCATGTTGTCATCTTAACACCTTTGCTTTATTTCGTCAATATCCGGCCCTGGGCGGGGCTAAATAGGCGCGGGGGCGGCGCGCAAGGAGCGGCTATGAAAACATCTGACGGACTATCGCGGCTCAGGCAAAAACTTGAACGGTTGCGGCGGCAAAATCTTTGCCTTGATATGTCGCGGGGTAAGCCGGAGGAGCGGCAGCTCGATTTATCCGCACCGCTGCTGCGGATGATGGACGACGGCAATTTCCTTGCCGAAGGCGGCGTCGATGTGCGCAATTACGGCGCTTATCAGGGCATTCCCGAGGCGCGGCGCCTGTTTGGCGAGCTGTTGCGGCTGCCGCCCTCGCAGGTGCTGTCGGGCGGCAATTCCAGCCTCAACCTGATCTCGGACGCGCTCAAGCGCTGCTATATCAATGGCGCGCTGCCGGGGGATACGCCTTGGTGCAAGCTGGATCAAGTCCGCTTCATCTGCCCGGCGCCAGGCTATGACTGGCATTTTCATATCCTGGAGACTTATCATATCGAGATGCTGCCGGTAGCCATGGATGCGGAAGGGCCGGATATGGAGCAGGTGAGGCGGCTTGCCGCCGACCCCTCGGTCAAGGGGCTGATCTGCAATCCCATGTATAATAATCCCACCGGCATCACATTCTCGCCCCGGGTGGTCGAGGATTTGGCCGCCATGCCGACCGCGGCAGCGGATTTCCGCCTCATCTGGGACCATGCCTATGCCGTGCATCATCTTTATCCGGATCGCCGCGATCAGTTAGCCGATATTTATGAGGCTTGCCTGCGCCATGGGCATGCCGATCGGGTGCTGATGTTTGCCTCCACTTCCAAGATTACTTATGCCGGCGCCGGTATCGCGGCGCTCGCCGGCAGCCCGGCTAATATCGCCTGGGCAGAAGAACTGATCCAGTATCAATTGGTTTGCTACGATAAGGTCAATCAATTGCGGCATGTGCGTTTCTTGCCCGATCTGGCGGCAGTTGAGGCGCATATGAAGCGCCATGCGGCAATTCTCCGCCCTAAATTCGAGCTGGTGCTGGCCATTTTAGAGCAAGAACTGGGCGGCAGCGGCCTGGCGCGCTGGCATGCGCCGCTTGGCGGTTATTTTATCTGCTTGTATACCGAAGACGGCTGCGCCCGCCGTGTCAACCAGCTCTGCCAGGAGGCAGGGGTGACATTAACCCCGGCGGGCGTTTGTTATCCATACGGTCAAGATATTAAAGACAATACCATCCGCATCGCGCCGTCTTATCCCAGTTTGGAGCAATTGGAGCAGGCGATGCGCATACTGACTTTGGCGCTGAAAATCGTCCATGCCGAGCGGCGGGAGGAGAACGGGCAGCACAAGGAGGGCTGATATGAAAAGGCTGAATTTAAGCGGCAATGAGGCTGTGGCGCAAGCGGCGCTGGCCGCGGGGGTGAAGCTGATTACCGGCTACCCCGGCACGCCCAGCTCAGAAGTAGTCGACAGCTTATGGGGCCGCGCCCCCGCGGGCGTGACCGTGGAATGGAGCGTTAATGAGAAAGTGGCGCTGGATACGGCGGGGGCTTGCGCCTGGGCCGGGCAGAGGGCGTTGTGCACGATGAAAATGTCCGGTCTCAACGTGGCCTATGATTCGCTGATCAGCTTTGCTTACTCGGGCTGCAGCGGCGGTCTGGTAGTCTATGTCTGCGATGACCCCGGCGTGGAGTCGGGCATGCCCGAGCAGGATGTGCGCGGCTTTGCCCACATGAGCGATTTGCCGGTGCTGGAGCCGGCCTCCGTCGCGGAGAGCTATTGGCTAACTGGATATGCCTTTGAGCTGTCGGAGAAGATTGGCGGCCCGGTGCTGCTGCGCTCTGTGACAAATGTCAGCCAAAGCCATGCCGTGATCGAGATCGCCGGGGATAGCCCGCCGCCGCAGCGCGAGGCGGTGCTGATTCGCGATATCAAGAAATATACCAAAGGCGGCGCGGAAATCTGCCTTGCCCAGCACCGCGATTTGCTGGCTCGGCTTGACGCGGCGGGGCGGATCATGCATGCGGACAGCCTGCATCAGTTGGAATTGGGAGAGAGGGGCAAGCCCGGTATCATCAGCGTCGGCGTGGCCAATGCCTTTGTGCCGGAGGCTCTGTCGCTGCTGCGGGAAGAGGGCATCGATACGGCGGGCTTCAGCCGGCTTTCCTGCCGCGCCACTATACCCGCGCCGCGGGAGGAGATAGCGGCCATGCTGGAGCATTGCAGCAGTGTGGTTGTTTTGGAGGAAAATGAACCGTACCTAGAAAGAGCGGTGATCGAAATTGCCTACAGGCTAAGGCTGGCCGATAAACGCATAGCCGGCAAGCTGGACGGACTGCTCTCGCGCATCGGCGCTTATGATGCGGCGATTTGCGCCCGGGGTATCGCGGCGCTGCTCGGTTGCAGCTATCAGCCGCAGACGCTGGCCGCGTTTGAGGCCGAGGCGTATTGCTGCGAGCGGCCGATCGGCGTTTGCGCCGGCTGCCCGCATCGCGGCGTTTATATCGCGCTTAACCAGGCAGTGAAGAAGCTGGGCTATCATAAGGACGAGGTGATGGTGACGGGTGATATCGGCTGCACTATCCTTGGCATGAGTCCGCCTTTTCAGGTGCTGTGGACAGAGGTATCGATGGGCGCTTCAGTGGCGATGGCGCAGGGCTATGTCCATGCCGGGGTTAAGACGCCGGTGTTTTCCACCATGGGCGACAGCACATTTCTTCATGCCGGGATGCCGCCTTTACTCAACGCTGTGCAAAACCAAACGCCGATTACCGCCATTATCATGGACAATGGCTGGACAGCAATGACCGGGATGCAGGTCAATGCCAATACTGCTGCTCAATTCCAGCAAAGCGCATTGAAAAAACGGGTCGATCTGGCTGATATCGTGCGCGGCCTGGGCGTGGAACAGCTATGGATCGCCGACCCTTATGATTTACCGGCCTTAACCGCTATTTTGGTCGAGGCGGCTCGCTTGCCCGGCGTCAAGGTTGTGATCACCCGCCGGGAATGCGCCATCCAGGCCGGGAGGCGCAAGCTGCGCTATGGCAGGCAGCATATCGATCAGGAGCTCTGCATCAAATGCAAGCGCTGCATCACAACCACCGGCTGCCCGGCGCTTTTTTGGGACGGCGAGCTGGTTGGCATCGACGAAAGCCAATGCAATGGTTGCGGCGTCTGCAGCAGCATTTGTCCTAAATCAGCCATTGTGAGGGAGGGAGAATGATGAAAGAACTCTCGGTTTTTCTTGTCGGCGTAGGCGGCCAGGGTGTGCTGACCATGGCCGAGCTGTTCATGGGCGCAGCGCGGGACTTGCAAATCCCTGTCAACTATTTTCCCACCAAAGGCATGGCGCAGCGGGGCGGCTCTGTTAAAGCGCAGTTGAAGCTGGGGCGGGATATGGTTGGCCCGACAATCCGCCCCGGCAGCGCGGATGTGGCGATCGCTATGGAGCTAAGCGAATCATTAAAGACCCTGCGTTACCTGAAAGACGGCGGTGACCTAATCGTTTACGGTTACCGCTGGCAGCCCACACAGGTGATGTTAGGTAAGGCCCGCTATCCCACGCTGGATGAAGTACGGCTGGCCGCGAAGCAGGCAGGCGCCGAGCTGCATTATCTGGACCCGCAGGCATTACCCGCGGACTGCGCCGACAATATATATCTATTGGCGGCGGCGGCCAAATTAAGCCTGCTCGGCGAGCTGATTGACAGCGCCTCTTTGCGCGAGGCCATTACCCGGCGTTGGCCGAAAAGCGCCGCTATCAACCTTGCCAGCTTTGACGCGGGGCTGGCGGCGAAAGAATAATGTCTGCCGGGGCAATGATGGGCCGCTTTTGGTCTGCCGGCGCGTGCTTGACGCGCGCAACAAAGGCCGGGTGGTATTAGGGCGCGAATTGCTCCCGTCTTTGGCGCGGCGCGGAAACTTGATGATTAAGCCGGAAGCGCTCAAAACCCCTTGACTCTTGTCAAGGGGTTTTGCTTTACGGGTATGGTTTACGGAGCGCTTCGCTCCCATACTGTTATAGTCGGATGAATAAGTCTAATTTCTATCCCGATCTTAGGCACAAATCCGCTGAATCCTTTGTTTGTTTTATATAGACCCAAACAGTCTACCCCGCCGGTTTTACATATTTCATTGGTATATGTTTCATAGTTAAAACACTGTAGCCGGCAATTACATGTATCAAAAACGGCTACAGTGTCAAGTTCAATTTCGCTCTTCCAATTGCTTGTTGTTACATCAAGAACCTCTTTGAGAATATCTTCCCGCGCGGCTTCGTCATCTATTGTTTGTAGGTCTACCAATAGCGATAGGTCAATATCTGAATTTTGACGAAAACAATTAGTTAACCCTCGCGAACCACTAAGGATAACTTTATACACACTTGGATGAACAGTCAAATTTGCTTCAGTGAGTATATTGTATGTTATGGGAAGCAGTTTCCTGATATTCTCATTTATTGTAATCACATTGTTAGTCATCGCGGCGCAATCTCACTTTTCCACTTTGCCTGTTCGGCCTAACTCAACTCATTTTACTCAGATACTATAGCATAGAATATAATTTATAAACAAGTATAAGTCGTAAGAAAAAGCCCTCATCGTAGCTGTTGCGATTGGCTTTTAACATAGCCCAAGTTGTCGCCGGCCCGGCGGCGCGCTGCTAGAGGAATTTTTGCCCTGTGCGTTAATCGGCTCATTACGCCGCCCCTTTTTTCTAGCGGCTTCACTATGAACAGCATCGGGGGTGATATACTCAAAACCCCTTGACTTTTGTCAAGGGGTTTTGCTTTACGCATTGTGAAGAGGGGCTATAGCTATTTGACCACAATATTGACCAGGGTGCCGGGGATGGCAATCATTTTGAACGGCTCTTTGCCGTCGCACCATTCGCTAAAGCGGGCGTCATCTTGGATCAAGGCGGTCAGCTCATTCTTGCCAAGCGCGGCGGGCGTGACGATACGGGCGCGTATTTTGCCGTTCAGCTGTACCACGATCTCTACCGTATCCTGCTCCAAGGCCTGCTCATCATATTCCGGCCAGGACTGCCGGTGGATGCTGCCCGTATGACCGCGCTGCTGCCATAATTCTTCGGCGATATGGGGCGCAAAAGGCGCGATCAGCCGGTTGAGCAGTTCGGCGGTCTCATTGGCCACGGCGGGTTTCGGCGCAGCGCTTTCCAGGTAGTCGTCCAGCGCATTGACTGTCTCCATGATGGCGGAGATAGCGGTATTGAATTGGAAGCGCGCCGCGATATCGTCGCCGACTTTTTTCACCGTGCCATGCGCGACGCGGCGCAGGTTTTTATCGGCTTCGTTTAGTTCGGCGGGCATCTGTTCATCCTGTCCGCCCAGATCAGCCACGGCTATAAAAATGCGCCAAATGCGGTTAAGAAAGCGCGAGCAACCCTCAACAGCGGTATCATTCCATTCCAGGTCGCGTTCAGGCGGGGCGGCGAAAAGGATGAACAGGCGAGCGGTATCAGCGCCAAAGCGGTTGATGATCTCCTCGGGGCTGACGACATTGCCCTTGGTTTTGCTCATTTTGCTGCCGTCTTTGAGTACCATACCCTGGGTCAACAGATTAGTGAACGGTTCGTCGGCGTCGCACAGGCCAAGATCATGGAAAACCTTGACGAAGAAGCGGGCGTACATCAGATGAAGGATGGCATGCTCCACGCCGCCGATATATTGATCGACCGGCATCCAAAAATCCGCTGCTTGTTTGCTAAAGGCCTCATGCGGATTATGAGCGTCACAAAAGCGGAGGAAATACCAGCTTGAGCAGACAAACGTATCCATAGTATCCATCTCGCGCACCGCATGGCCGCCGCATACCGGGCAGGTGGTATCGCGAAAAGCAGG
>JAAYYR010000010.1 GCA_012515255.1 Clostridia bacterium
CGATACATACCGCGTGCCGGTGATGATGCTGGCCGACGGCTTGATCGGCCAGATGATGGAGCCGGTGGAGATGCCGGAATTCAAAACCGAGGCCCAATTGGCTTGCGCCAAGCCCTGGGCGGCGGCCGGATGGCATGAAGGCTGCGGCAAGCCACGCGCCGTAATTAATTCGCTATATATCGAGGACGAGGCTTTAGAGGCGCTGCATCAGCGTTTGCAGGCCAGTTATCGCCAGATCGAGAAAAATGAAGTCCGCTATGAGACTTTTAATACCGAGGATGCGGAAGTGATCATCATCGCCTATGGCACCATCTCCCGCGTCTGCCGCTCCGCCATTGACGAGCTGACGGATATGGGCGTTAAAGCCGGCCTGATCCGCCCCATTACCTTGTGGCCTTTCCCCAATGCCGCTATTGCCAGCATCGTGTCCCAGCCCTCGGTGAAAAAAGTGCTCGCAGTAGAGATCAGCGCCGGGCAAATGGTGGAGGATGTGCGGCTCGCGGTTAACGGCAGGAAAGAAGTCGCTTTCCTTGGCTATCCCGGCAGCCGCATCGCCACGGTGGAGGAAATCATCGCTAAAGTAAAAGCTTTGAGGGGGGAATAAGTTTGACCAAAATATTCGCGAGAACCAAGGGACTGCTTGATGTCCCCTTTCATTATTGCCCGGGCTGCGGCCACGGCATTGTCCACCGTCTGGTGGCCGAAGTGCTGGAGGAAATGAATTTGCTGGATAAGGCGGTCGGCGTAGCGCCTGTGGGTTGCGCTGTCTTCGCTTATAATTTCTTTGCCTGCGATATGTACGAAGCGGCTCATGGGCGCGCCCCGGCGGTGGCGACCGGCGCCAAGCGCGTGTTGCCCGACCACTGCGTCTTCACGTATCAGGGCGACGGCGACCTGGCCTCGATCGGAACGGCGGAGATTGTTCACGCCGCGCATCGCGGCGAGAAAATCACCACTATCTTTATCAATAACGCCATTTACGGTATGACCGGCGGCCAGATGGCTCCCACCACCCTCGTAGGACAGGTGACCACCACCTCGCCCCTCGGCCGCGACCGCGATCATTGCGGCGCGCCGATCCGCGTGGCGGAGATGCTGGCTACTTTGGAGGGCGCGGCATATATCGAGCGGACGGCGGTCAATAATAATGCCAATATCATCCGCACCAAAAAAGCGATCCGCAAGGCTTTTGAGGCGCAAATGGCAGGCCAGGGGTTTTCTTTGGTCGAGGTGCTTTCCTCCTGTCCCACCAACTGGGGCAAATCGCCGGTGGAAGCCATGGAATGGGTAGGCGAAAAAATGATCCCCTATTATCCGCTCGGCGTATTCAAGGAGGTATAGCGATGCTGGAGAAAATTATCTGCGCCGGTTTCGGCGGGCAGGGCGTTTTATTGATGGGGCAATTGCTGGCGCAGGCCGGCCTGCTCGAGGGGAGAAATGTCACCTGGCTGCCCTCCTATGGGCCTGAGATGCGCGGCGGCACCGCCAATTGCTCGGTAATCATCTCGGATCAGAAAGTGGCCTCGCCTATTGTCAATCGTTCCACGGCTCTGCTGGCAATGAACCGGCCTTCATTTGATAAATTTGAAAAAAGCATCGCGCCCGCGGGCCGGCTGCTCGTTAATAGTTCGATCATTGACAGCCGCTCTTGCCGCGACGATATCGAGGCCTATTATATCCCCTGCAGCGATATTGCCCTGGAGCTGGGAGAACCAAAGGTGGCCAATATCGTCATGCTGGGCGCTTTTGTTGCCATAAGCGGCTGCGTCACGGGCGAGAGTTTGATCGACGCCCTCGGCCGGAAATTGGGCGAGCATAAAAGCCATCTGATTCCGGTCAATCAGGAGGCTATGCGGCGGGGAGCAGCCGCCGCATATGGCAAATAGCCAATGCCCGCCTGCAAGCCGGTATGGCTGCAATCACGTCAAGCGAATAGCAAACGGGCCGCCCAAGGGCGGCCCGTTTTTAGCATGGTTGCTTGATTCATGCCTTGGCTGAGGGGCATGAATCTTTTATAGCCTATGCATGGCAAAGGCGAACGGTAAAAACCGTTCGCCTTAACTTTGCCTATCATCCCTGCCGGGATATTGATGGGCTCTTATTCCTTATAATTGATTACGTTTGATTTTGCCGCTGATCGTTTTGGGCAGCTCATCGCGGAATACGACGATGCGGGGGTATTTATAGGGCGCGGTATGTTTTTTCACATAGTCCTGAATCTCTTTTTTCAGTTCCTCGCTCGGCTCGGCGCCGCGGGTCAGGACGATGCTCGCCTTGACCACCTGGCCGCGCACCTCGTCCGGGGCGGCGGAAACGCCGCATTCCAGGACATAAGGCAGCTCCATGATCACGCTCTCGATTTCAAAGGGGCCGATGCGGTAGCCGGAAGATTTGATCAAATCATCCACTCGGCCCACATACCAGATATAGCCGTCCTCATCGCGCCAGGCCGTGTCGCCCGTATGATAAACGCCGCCGCGCCAGGCCTCGCTGTTAAGATTATCGTCTTCATAATAGCCCTGGAACAGGCCATTGGGCATGCCTTTGTCGATGCGGATGATGATTTCGCCCGTTTCACCGCCGGGGACGCTTTTGCCGTCTTTGTCGATCAGGTCCACATCAAACAGGGGGCTGGGCCGGCCCATGGAGCCGATCTTGGCCGTGGTGCCGGCGAGATTGGCGATGATCAGCGTAGTCTCGGTCTGGCCGAAGCCTTCCATAATCGACAGGCCGGTCGCTTTGTGGAATTGATGGAATACCTCGGGGTTCAGGGCTTCGCCCGCAGTAGTGGCGTAGCGGATCGAGGAAAGGTCAAAGCAGGAGAGGTCTTCCTTGATCATGAAACGGTACATGGTAGGCGGCGCGCAGAAGCTGGTGATCTGGTAGGGCTGGAATAGGGAGAGGATATCCGGCGCGTCAAAGCGCTCGAAATCATAGACAAACACAGCGGTTTCGCATAGCCATTGGCCATAGAGCTTGCCCCATAAGGCTTTGCCCCAGCCCGTATCGGAGATGGTCAGATGCAGCCCGTCCGGCTCGCAGCATTGCCAATATTTGGCGGTGATGAAATGCCCAAGGGCGTATTTGTAGCTATGCGCCGCGATCTTGGGGTAGCCGGTCGTGCCGGAAGTAAAGAACATCAGCATGGTGTCATCGCCGCCGGGCGTCTGCTCAGTGCGCTGGAAGCTGCTGCGATAAAGCAGGTAATCGCGGTCAAAATCATGCCAGCCGGGGCGCTGACCGCCGACGATGACGCGCGTGGTGACGCAGGGGCTTTTGGCAAAGGCCTTTTCCGCCTCGGCAGCGGCCTGACCCTCCGCAGTGCAGAGGATGGCGCTGACGCCGGCCTTATTGAAGCGGTACTCGAAATCATGCTCCAGTAATTGGTCGGTGGCGGGTATGGCCACAGCGCCCAGCTTATGCAGGCCGAGCAAAGCGACCCAGAACTGATAATGGCGCTTCAAAACCAGCATCACCTTATCGCCGGGCTTGATGCCGAGGGCCTGAAAATAATTAGCGGCGCGGGAGGAGGCGCGGCTCATATCCTCAAATGTGAAGCGGCGGACATTTTTCTCTTTGTCAAGATGCACCATGGCAAGCTTATCCGGCTTTTGGCGCGCCAGCTCGTCAACTACGTCAAAGGCAAAGTTGAACCGCTCGTCATCATGAAAGGATATGGATTGCAGCACGCCTTGTTCATCCTCGACAGGAGCGACAAATTTCTCATAGATAAGATGGTCGTAGCGCTTTGTGGCGATGATGCTTTGCAGGGGAGTTTTGCCCTCGGATTCCGCCCCCGGCAGCACCACGGCGCAAAAGACGCAATCCTCACCGTCGATGGCGATCATGCCATGCGGGGTGGAGCTATTGTAGAAAATGCTGTCACCGGGGTTAAGTATTTCCGTATGTTCTCCTACCTGCACTTTAAGCTTGCCACTGATCACAAGATCGAATTCCTGGCCGCTATGGTGGGTAAGATGGATCGGCTTGTTCTGCTGCTCGGCGGAATAGCTATAGCGCACCCAAAAAGGCTCGCCGATTTTATCTTTGAAATAGGGCGCCAGATTTTTGATCTCGATGCCTTGTTCGCGGGCTGTGATTTTGCCTTGGCCGGCGCGTGTTACTGTATAAGAGGTAAGCGGAGCGCTGGCGCCTTCCATAATATCGGTGATGTCCACGTCGAAGATCAGGGCGCATTTGTGAATGAAGGTAAAAGGCAAATCCACCTTGCCGCTTTCATATTGTAAATATTCGGCGAGGGACACCTCTGTCTGTTCGGCCATGAATTCCGGGCTGTAGGCGGAAATTTCCCGCAGCTCTCGGATGCGGGAGGCGACCTCCTGGAGTTTGACGGACATATCGGTACAGGGAGACATATTCTTACCTCCTTAAAATATTGCGCACCAGCGCTGAAAACTTTTGACTCGGTGATAGCGGAAAACAAAAAACCGCCCCAAAGAAATTCTTTGAGACGGGGCAGACACCCGCGGTACCACTCAAATTGCGCTACAAGCGCCGCTCAGCAGGCTCCAACAAGCCCTTTGCCTTAACGCAGCTTCACGGGGGACGTCTACGACCATGCCAAAACGCGAAAGCCTTCGGATCTCCGGCTCGGAAGTGATGGGTACTTGAGCTGCTTGTCATCGGCTTACAGCGACCGCCGACTCTCTGCGCACAAACTGGCTCGACCGTCTTCGTCATAGCCTTTAAGATAAAGATATGAAATTGCTGTTTACTACTTTACTATAATCAAATCATCTTGTCAAGACTGAAAATAAATGGGCTTTTTTCTATCCGTCCGCAGCTCAACAAGGCGCCGCAGACTAATAAAAATTATTCCGGCGCACCGGAATGCTCATCATTTTTTACCATTTACGATCTTTGCTGACAGAAAGGGCGGCGCATGATATAATATTATTGTCACACTCATTTGGCAGGCGCGGTTAAATTTGCTGTGGCCACAATGATTTTCCTGCTTTTTCGTTTTATTTTTTGCCCTGAGCAGGGGATAAAGAAAAAAGCTAGAAAATAGTAAATATAGCATAATTGCGGGGGATTTGCCTTGCGGGCCAAATTGGATAACCGTCTTACGGCCGCTGCCGCTTTAATCATTCCTGGAAAGCCTGTCGCCGATATCGGTACCGACCACCTGTTATTGCCGCTTTATTTGGTGCAAAACGGCATTGTTCCCCGGGTAATCGCCAGCGATAAAGCGCGTCAGCCTTATGAGAACGCGCTGGCTCTCGCGCAAGAGCAGGGACTGGATCAATGGATCGAGTTGCGGCTGGGCGAGGGGTTAGAGGTATTAAATCCGGGAGAAGCGGCGACAATAGTGATAGCAGGTCTGGGCGGCCGTCTGATCCGGGATATACTGGCCGCCGGCAAGGCGGTCCTGGTCGGCAAGCCAAGATTAGTGCTGCAGCCGCAAAAAGACGCGGCTTTGCTCAGGCGCTGGCTGGCGCAACAGGGTTGGCGTATTATGGCGGAGACCATAGCCTATGAGGGCGGCCACTACTATCAACTGCTGGCCGCGGAGCCGGGCCGGCAGCGTCTGACCCGCGCTGAGGCTGAATTCGGGCCTTGCCTGCTGCGGCAGGCGCCGCCGCTACTGCGCGGCTACCTGGGAGAGGAAAAATCCCGGATCAGCGCGCTGATCGTCGGATTAAACGCCCATGCAGGACCTGCCGCGCAAAGACGGCTGCGGCAATTGCATGCGCAATTGAGAAAAATCAAGGAGGTTTTGGCTGGTTTGCCCTGCCGGGAATCAGACCGGGATTAGGAGGAGTCAATGCTTAAAGATTTATTTGCTCTACAGTGTGTCGAGTTGGCGGAGCGGGCCGTGCATGATGAGCGGGCTGAATCCGCGGAATTGCAGCAACTTAGACAGATCAAGGCTGCCCTGGACGGGCTGAAGGAGAATCTTTACCACACCGAACAGGAAATGAGCGCTTTGTCGGAGCAGTTGGCTGACTTCCCGCGCCAGATCAAAGAACTGGAAGCAAGGCTAATCAAGGAAAACCAGGCTATATACGACGGTTCCGTTGTCAATCTCCGCGAATTGAGCGCCCGCGAAGCACAGGCTGCGGCGCTAAGTGAAAAGCTCAAGGAGCTGCAAAATCTGCAGGCGCTGTATCAGGGCGAGCAGCAACAAAAGGACGCGGATTGCCAGAAAATCAAAAAAAGCATGGCAGCGGATTACCAGCGTTTCATCGAGCTGAAGTCCGTTTATCAGGAATTGGAGCGCGACTGGCGGCGGAGGCTGGGCGAATTAGGCCGGCAAAGGAAGAAGATGGCCGCCGCTATCGAGCCGCAGGAGCTGCAATGGTATGAAAGCGTGAAATGCCGCTGCAACGGCGCGCCGCTAGCCATGCTCAATGAGGAACATGTCTGCTGCGGCTGTCACACCATCGTACCGCCGATCACCTTTAAGCGAACAAAGCTGGGCCAGCGGACTTATTGTGAAAAATGCGGCCGCACCCTTTTCGTTGAAGAGGAGATCATAGAGATCGAAGCTGATGCTGAACAGCCGGAAAAGAAGCGCGCTAATTAAGTGAATAAGCTGAGTAAGCCGGATGAACGCAGGCTGTGAGCGAAAGCTCTTGTCTGAGGAAAGTCCGGGCTCCATAGGGCAGGATGCCGGCTAACGGCCGGTGAGGGCGACCTTAAGGATAGTGCCACAGAAATAAACCGCCCGGGGCAAAGACTTGTCTTTGTTTCGGGTAAGGGTGCAACGGTGCGGTAAGAGCGCACCAGCGGCCGGGAGACCGGCCGGCTAGGTAAACCCCATCCGGAGCAAAACCGTACAGAGGAGCTGGAAAGCGGCCCGCTTAGTTCCTCGCAGAGGTTGCTTGAGCCCATTGGCAACAATGTGGCCAGATAGATGTTCATCTAAGACAGAACCCGGCTTACAGACTTGCTCGGCTTATTATATATGAACCGCTACCGGCGTGGAATTCATTTCACGCCGGCACTCAATTTATGCCTAAGGCGGACAATAAACCCGGCCTTGCCGGGAACGGAGGTTAGCTGATTAATGGAAGAGCTATTCAACAAGATGAGCGAGTATGTAAAAATGACCGAGGAATTACCTTTATCCGAATTCCATGCTTATTATCAGTCGGTCATCGACTACCTAATGAAAAATTATCAGGATATGAGCGCCGACGACCTCGTTAAAGCCAAAGGCATCACCATGATCATGGCCGGCAACGCCAAAACCCGCGCTCGCCGCAAGGATGAGAACCGCAAGAAATACGATAAGATCGCGGAGAAAGCCGAGTTTTGGGAGAGCGCCATTAAGCTGCGCCTGACCAAAGACGGCCTTTCCGCCGCCGAGCTGGATGAAAAAGTCGAAGCTCTATGGGCTTAGGCGATGCGGTTAAGGCATATTCCCGGCGCGGCGGAAGCTGTAGCCGCCCACCCGCTTGTTTTTGACGAGCAGGCCGCGCTGCGGCAAAAGGGGCGCTGGCATCAGGCTTTTGCCGCAGACAATGAGGCGGAGCCAGCAGAAGGGCTGCTGCCTTTGCATCTGGAGATCGGCATGGGGCGGGGGCGGTTTTTGCTCGCGGCGGCAGCCGCCGACCCGCGGATCAATTTCCTCGGTCTGGAAAAACGCGAGGAAATAGTCCTGCAGGCGCTTGAGCGGATCAAAAATAAGCGGCAGCCGGCTAATCTGCGCATCTTGTGGCTGGACGTATGCCGACTGCCGGAAATTTTCGCCCCGGGAGAAGTGGAACATATTTATTTGCATTTTCCCGATCCCTGGCCCAAAGCGCGCCATGCTAAGCGCCGCCTGACAGCGCCGGGTTTCGTCGCCGTCTACCGCGCGATCATGGCTCCGGGCGGCATATTGACGCTGAAAACGGATAATGCGCCGCTTTTCGCCTGGTCGCAGGAGACTTTTGCCGCCGATCAGTGGCAGGCTTTGCGCATCGAGGAAAGCATCGCTCAGGAGGAGACCGGCATCGTCAGCGAGTATGAAGGACGCTATCGCCGGCAGGGTAAACCGATTTATTTGGCCGAGTGGAGGATAAAATGAGATATATCAGCACCAGAGGACAGGCTCCCGCAGTGGACGCCACCGAGGCAATCATCAAAGGATTGGCGCAGGACGGCGGGCTGTATGTGCCGGAGGAATTACCCGCTTTTTTCCCGGATAATTTAGCGAAGCTCGATTATGCCGCCGTGGCGAAGAAAATTTTCGCCCTGTATTTAAGCAGCTTCAGCGGCCGGGAAATCAGCAATTTAGTTAAGGCTGCTTATAATAGTAATAATTTTCCAGCAGGCGAGGTGGGCATGGTCAGCCTCGGCGACAGCGAAGTGCTGGAGCTATGGCATGGCCCGACTGCCGCTTTCAAGGATATGGCTCTGCAGGCGCTGCCGCATCTGCTGCTGCGCTCTCTCGCCAAAAGCGGCGGCGAAAAAGAGATCGTCATCCTCGTCGCTACCTCCGGCGATACGGGCAAAGCGGCGCTCGAGGGCTTCCGCGACGTGCCGCATACTAAAATCATCGTCTTTTATCCCGAGGATGGCGTGAGCCAGATCCAGGAATTGCAGATGAACACCACCGGCGGCGAGAACACGCGGGTGATTGGCGTCCTCGGCAATTTTGACGATTGCCAAAACGGGGTCAAGCAGATTTTTGCTGATCAGGAGTTAAAGCGGCAAATGGCGGAGCAGGGCTATTATTTTTCCTCGGCCAATTCCATCAACTGGGGGCGCCTGCTGCCGCAAATCGTCTATTATTATTACGGCTATGGCCGCATGGTGGCCAAAAAGCGTATCGCCATGGGCGAGCCGATTGAGATCGCCGTGCCGACCGGCAATTTCGGCAATATCCTCGCCGCCTGGTACGCCCGGCGCATGGGCCTGCCGGTGAGCCGTTTTTACTGCGCCTCCAATTGCAATAATGTGCTGACCGAGGTGATCAATGAGGGCACTTACAATCGGCTGCGGCCTTTCCATAAGACGATCAGCCCATCCATGGATATCCTCATCTCCAGTAATTTCGAGCGTTTTATCTTCGATATCAGCGGCAATGACAGCTTCTATACCGGCCGCGCTTTCGAGCTGCTGCAAGCGGAGGGCAAATTCTATATCGAGGCCGGCCTGCGCGCCAAGTACGCCGAGCTGATGGTCGGCGGTTATGCCGAGGAAGACGAATGCCGCGCCGCCATCCGAGACGCCTTTGAGCAATATCATTATTTGCTCGATCCGCATACCGCGGTCGGCTACGCGGTCGCCAATAAGCTGCGCGCCGCTTCTCCCGGCGGCGATAAACTGCTGCTGGTATCCACCGCCAGCCCCTATAAATTCCCGGCCGCCGTGCTGGAGGCCTTGGGCAAGCTGCCCGAAGGCAGGGAAGAACTGGCCTTGCCCGCCGTATTGGCGAAACTAAGCGGCACGCCGGTGCCGAAAAACCTGGCTGCGCTCGCCGCTTTGCCGATACGTCATCAGCAGGTCTGCGCGACCGCGGAGATGACGGAGATGATCAGAAATGAGCTGGGGCTGTAAGCAGCCCCGGCTTTTATTATTATCAAGGAGGCTTGAGATGGGACGGGTTAGAATTACGGTTTTGCACAAAAGCTTTTTCCCCGAGCTGGCGAATACATATCTCACCGACGGCGATGCGGTCGGCCCTTGCGACCTACTGGAAGAAGGCCAGGTCTATCTCTATGAAGGCGACGGGGAAAAACCAACGGGCTTTTGCCCCTGGGCTTGGGCGGATCTTTTCCGCTATGTCTGCGCTCTCGCCGCCGGCGCCGATTACTCCCCCTGGCATAAGCAGGCGGGCGCGCAATTGCGCTGCTGTAGCGACGGGGTACGGCCGGTGGCGTTTTACCTGGAACGAATTGATTAACTCCGGCTGCGGTTGGCAACGTCACCGGCGGCGTTTTACCTGGAACGAATTGATTAACTCCGGCTGCGGTTGGCA
>JAAYYR010000100.1 GCA_012515255.1 Clostridia bacterium
TCTGCTTTGCGGATGCGCGGCACGCTGATCGTATGCGGCCCCACGCCATGCACCGCCTCCAGATGCTCGGCATGCATCAGCAGGGCGGCGAATTCATAGCGGTACAGCTCCAGGCCAAAAAGCACGCCCAAACCTACGTCGTCGATGCCGCCCTCCATGGCCCGGTCCATAGCCTCCGTATGATAAGCGTAATTGTGCTTGGGGCCGGTGGGATGCAGCTTTTCATAGCTTTCTTTATGGTATGTCTCCTGAAAAAGAATATAGGTGCCGATACCCGCCTCATGCAGCTTGCGGTAATTCTCCACCGTGGTGGCGGCGATATTGACATTAACGCGGCGGATGGCGCCGTTTTTATGCTTGATACCGTAAATAGTGGCGATGCTTTCCAGTATGTATTCAATGGGATTATTAACCGGGTCCTCGCCTGATTCGATAGCCAGCCGCTTATGCCCCATATCCTGCAGCGCCATTACTTCCCGCGCCACTTCCTCCTGGGTCAGCTTTTTACGCGCGATATGCTTGTTCTTGAGATGATACGGGCAGTAGACGCAGCCGTTGACGCAATAATTGGACAGATACAGCGGCGCGAACATGACGATGCGGTTACCGTAGAAATCTTTTTTGATCTGCTCCGCCAGGGCATAGATTTCCTGATTCTTCTCCTCGATATCGCAATCAAGAAGCACGGCGGCCTCACGATGCGTCAAGCCTTTGCGCAGCCGCGCCTTTTCGATAATGGCGTCGATCAGCGGCGCATTATGCCGGTTGGCCCGCGCATAGGCCAGCGTTTCCTGCACCTCGTCGTGGTTGATGAATTCCTCCGCTTGCAATGAACTGGGATTATACATTAGTTGCTCCTTTCTTACGGGTCAGAGTTGCGAAAGCTTCTTCCCCGTCAGTAGAATTATGAATATTGATAATCTCCCCGCGAAACCGCGAGTTTATAACCGATATTTTCCAGGCGCCGGGCCAAATCGAGCCGGCACTCCGCCGCCTCCGCCCCGCTGCAGATTTTATTGTCATACAGCAAATATTTGCCCCGCACCTCGGCGGGTGAGAGATTGGGCATCACCACATTGGCGCCGGCCAGAATGCCGCGTTCGCGCCCCCGGGGGTCGATAGTGGCGAGCGCGGTCGTGGCGGGCAGCAGCACCCGGGGCAGCAGCAGCCGGATTATGCCAAGCAGAAACAGCGTCAGTTCCAGGCCGCCCGCGGGCTGGTCGGCAAAGGGCGTCTGATGATGCGGGATAAAAGGACCAATGCCTACCATCTGCGGCGCGAATTCTTTGATGAACAGCAAATCGTCAACCAAATGCTCCCGGGTTTGATAAGGCGAGCCGACCATAAAGCCGCAGCCCACCTGATAGCCAAGCTCCTTGAGATCGGCCAGGCAGCGCAGGCGTTTGTCCAGCGACAGGCCGGGCGGATGCAGGCTGGCATAATGGCCGGCATTGGCCGTCTCATGGCGCAGCAGATAGCGGTCTGCGCCCGCCTGCCGCCACGCACTGTAGCAGGCGCGGCTCCTTTCGCCCAGAGACAGCGTCACAGCGCAATCAGCGTGCTTCGCCTTGATGGCGCGGATCAACTCCGTTACTCGCGATTCGCTGAAATAGGCGTCCTCGCCGCCCTGCAGGACAAAAGTACGGAAACCCCATGCATAGCCATGCTCGCAGCAGGCCAATATTTCCTCCGGCTGCAGGCGGTACCGTTCGGCCTCATGGTTGCTGTTGCGGATGCCGCAATAATAGCAATCGTTCTTGCAGTAATTGCTCAACTCGATCAGCCCGCGCATATAAATATCATTGCCATAAATAGCCTGTTGCGCGGCGCGGGCGCGCTCGAATAAATATTGCGCCGCCGCCTCATCCCGGCCGGACAGCAGAGCCAGAAATTCGCCCCGCGCCAAATTATTGTTCAGCGCCAGCTTATCAATTAGCGATTGCAGCTCGCTATTCATGCTTATCCCTCGTATTGGCGTAGGCCGCCTTGACGCTGACGCCGGTCAATTTGCCGATCTTGCCGGAGAGGGCGTTGATCGTATCCTGCGGCGCGTCCATGGCAATGCTGATGATCGAGAGGTCTTTTTCGCGATAGGGGATGCCCATGCGGCCGATAATATAGGGCGCGTAAATGTGGAGAATGCCGTTCATCTTTTCCACGGATTCCGTATTGTCGACAATAATGCCGAGAACAGCCACTCTTGTTTCCATTTTGCCTCCTTTTGCGCGATGATTGTCGCCGCGCCGGATAATCAGGGGATAAAAAAATGCGCCCAAAGGCGCATAAATCCATAATTAA
>JAAYYR010000101.1 GCA_012515255.1 Clostridia bacterium
GATTTTATTGGTGATATTATCATTATCAAGCGCCTTATCATTAGAGTTATTCTGGTTCGGCTGCGTATTTTTATCAAGCATATTATTATTATCAAGCATATTATTATTGGCAGCGCTGTTATTTGCAGTCAAATCACTGCTTAACCCATTGACGCCGCCTTTATCCCGAGTCGCGGTACCCCATCTTTGATTATAAAAATTGCTGCCCGCATAATCATAATTGCTGACTTTGAGGTCTGCTGTGCTCGCCAGCGGATACAAGCGTGTGACGCGGGAATTATCATTGATATAGTAGCCATTGACGAAGTCGCGGTCGCGATCCAGATCGAGATTGCTAATCCGATCCGTATCATTGGCGGAAACAAGATCGAATTCATCTACCAATACCGTACGCGCCTGATCATTGACTTCAACGATATACCCATAGACGGCCCGCTGGTTAGCGCCGGCCACCCTGCCTTGCACATTATCATTGTTATTGTCATCGTTGACGCCACTGGTATTGCCGCAGGCGGCAAGTGCCAGCATACCGATAAGCAAAAACAATAAGGCCGGCCATTTGAATCTGCGCACTTTATTCATGCTTTTTTCCTCCTTCATTTATCACATGCGAAATTCAGACTGTATTGCGGTTATTATCTTCAGTTAAAGCAGCTAACAAACAGGCATTTTTTGTAAAAACAGCTAAACCCGGCAATATTAGCGCAGGTAGAGCTGAGGGTCTACGCAGACTCCGTTAATTCTCACCTCAAAATGGACATGGGAGCCGGTGCTATTGCCTGTGCTGCCGATAAAGGCGATCACATCCCCCTCCTCCACCCACTCGCCAACCCTGGCCACTAATTCGCAGGCATGGGCATAGAGCGTCTCCTGGCCATTGCCATGATCCAGCATCACCGCATAGCCATAAGCGTCGTTTTTCCACCCCGACTCCGTCACCAGACCGGAAGCCGCGGCATAAATCGGCATACCGCCGTCGGCGGCTATATCCAACCCATAATGGAATCTGCCCCAGCGCTCGCCAAAGGCAGAGCTGATTTCTCCCTCCGCCGGCCAGGCAAAAGCGTAAACACTGCCGCGGGAAGCAAAAACCGCCTGCACTTCCGTGCGCTCCACTGTCTGCCATAAGCTAACCGAGCTTTCCTCTGTCAGCGGTACGAGCAAAGTTTGCCCGGGATAAATGCATTCGGGCCGCCCCAGGGCATTGACGCCGGCAAGCTCCCGCCAAGTCACATTATAGGTCTGTGCCAGCGAATAAAGAGTATCGCCCGGCGCCACCACAACGCTGAAATACGGCGTCTGCGGCAGGCGTACCAGCTCGCCCGCGACTAAATTCCCGTCCGGCGATAAATCATTCATCAGCGCCACCAGCTCGCCGTCCAAAGCATAGGTTTTAGCGATCATATTGACGCTTTCCCCGCCCGCCGCTATATAATAACCGCCGTCGTCAGCGCTTTCCGCCCAGGCGGGAGCAGCGGTCATAAGGCAGGTTAGCAGGGTGCTTAATGCAACTACAATTATTTTTTTCATGATCTGGCTCCTTTCGCAGGGTATTATCACCAATTTTGCCAGGAATCATTCAATTTGCCCTTAAATTCCCCTTGACTATCTAGCATAGTAGAGTTATAATATGGTACAGCTATTTATTAATATATTAAGGTAACAAAGGGTATCAAAACTAGGCTATATTATGGGAGGAGAGAAAAATGAAAAAAGCTTGGCTCTTGGCAGTAATACTTATGCTGGCTCTTGGTCTGATGCTGGCTGGTTGTACACCCGCGGTTGACAATCCGCCGGACGGGGATCAAACAGATATCACGGATGCTTCATGGGATCAAATTGTGGAAAAAGGTTATTTTGTCGTTGGCTTGGACGACTCCTTCCCGCCTATGGGCTTCCGGGATGAGAATAATGACATCGTCGGCTTCGACATTGACTTGGCGCGCGCCGCTGCCGCATATCTGGGCGTGGAAGTCCAATTCCAGCCTGTGGTCTGGGATACCGTGGAGATCAGCCTCAATAACGGCGATATTGACTGCATCTGGAACGGCTACAGCATTACCGAAGCCCGCAAGCTAATCGTTGACTTTGGCACGCCTTATGTCGCCAGCAGCCAGATCGTCGTCACCCTAAAAGACAGTGAGATCGCCACTAAAGCTGATTTGGCCGGCAAAATCGTCGGCACTCAGATGGGCAGTTCCTCCATCGTGGCGCTTGACGCCGAGCCGTAAGTCCTCGATTCTTTTAGTGAGCTGAAGCAATACGCAACATTCACCGAAGCAATTATGGATCTGCAAAACGGCCGCGTTGACGCGGTGGTAATCGATAGCATCGCTTATTATGGCGATTTTAACGTCAAAGCCCCCGACGCATACCGGGTCCTTGATGAGGACTTTGGCGAAGAACAAATGGGCGTTGGTTTCCGTCAAGCGGATGATGCTTTTACCGACAAAATGAATGAAGCTTTAGCGGCTCTTAAAGATGACGGTACAGCCGCTGAAATCAGCGATACCTGGTTCGGCGAAGATATACTCATCCTCTAATTTTAGCTTTTATTTAGCGGCGAGCCGGCTTATGGCCGGTTCGCCGCAGCTTATGATGCAGAGACGTTCAAGGCTCAAGCCTTGAATTTTTATGCTCTTTATAACTATGCCTGCGATAGCGATGACCGCGGGCCGGTATACTCAGGAAAATTCAGGAATAAACATATGGATTATATCCTCTCTATCCTGCCCCAGCTATGGGTGGGGGTAGCCAATAGCCTCAAAATGTATTTTGCCGCAATCCTGCCAGTGCTGCCGCTGGGCATTATTTTCGCCATTGCTAAAGTGGCGGGGCCCAAGCCTTTGCGCTGGCTTCTTGATATTTATACCTGGGCCTGGCGCGGTACGCCCCTGCTCTTGCAATTGATGATCGTCATTTGCGGCTTTCCCTTCATCGGCATCAGACTGCCGGGTTTTATCGCCGCGGCCGGAGTTTTTACCCTTAATATGGCCGCTTATATCACGGAAATCATGCGCGCCGCCATCAATTCCGTAGACAAAGGTCAATACGAAGCCTGCCGCGCGCTCGGCATACCCTACTGGACGATGATGCTGCGCACTATCCTGCCCCAATCCTTCCGTATCGCGCTGCCGCCGGCCTGCTCAGAGGCTATCAACCTAATCAAGGATACAGCTCTGATCGCCGTCATCGGCATGCAGGATATTTCGCGGGTCGCCTTCCAGGTTGTCAATCGCGATCATCGTCTGGCGGCCTATATCGTTGCCTTCTGCATTTACCTGGCTTTAACCAGTTTGCTGGTCTATATTTTCAAACGCCTGGAAAAACGCTTTACAGCTTACGATTAAGAAAGGAGGGCGGACATGCCGCTCAATTTCTGGCAGTATTGCGCCAATGCCATGCCGCTGCTCCTGGATGGGCTAGTCTTTTCGCTGACCCTTTTTAGCGTGGTCGCCGCTGTGAGCTTTCCGCTCTCAATCGTGTTGGCGGTGCTTAAAATCTCCGGCCCCCGCTGGGTCAAGGCGGTTTTAGGCTTTTATACCTGGATTTTTCGCGGTACGCCGCTTTTGATCCAGCTCTTCCTCGTCTATTATGGCCTGCCTTATGTCGGCGTAATCCTGCCCACCAATGTGGTGATCTTTAGCATATTCATCCTCTCCGCCTCCGCCTATGAAATAGAAGTGATTCGCGGCGGCCTGATCAGCATCGATAAGGGCCATTATGAGGCCTGCCATGTGCTGGGCATGAGCTATATCCAGACCCTGCGCCGGGTGGTAATCCCCCAGACTATCCGCAAGGTGCTGCCGCCTACCTGCTCCGAGGCAATCATCCTTTTCAAAGACACCTCCCTCGTCACGGCGATCGCCGTCTTTGACCTGCTGCGCCATGCGCGGAACCTGGTATTCCAGCATGGCCGCATCGACGCCTTTGTGGTGGCGCTTTTCTTCTACCTGGTTATCTCCTCCATCCTGACAATAACCTTTACCAAGCTGGAAAAGCGTTTTCCGGCACAAATTTAGCGAGGTCGATTATGAACGAAACCATGATCAAAATGACCAATATCCACAAGTCCTTCGGCACGCTCGAAGTGCTTTGTGGTATTGATCTTACAGTGCGCAAAGACGAAATCATCGCTATTGTCGGCCCCTCCGGCTCCGGTAAAAGCACTTTGCTGCGCTGCATCAATCTGCTGGAGCGGATCAACCGGGGCGCGGTGGAAATAGAAGGCACGGTGATTCAGGCTGTCGATCAGCCGGGCTTTGTTGCGGCGCCCAAAGCCCAATTACGCAAAACGCTTAATAAAACCGGCATGGTCTTCCAGAGCTTTAACCTTTTTCCTCATCGCACAGCCATGGGTAATGTTATCGAAGCCCTGATCACGGTCAAGAAAATGAAAAAGGCCGAAGCGAAGGAAATCGGCGCCCAGCAATTGGCCCGCGTGGGCCTTGCGGACAAAGCTGATGCTTATCCCTCCCATCTCTCCGGCGGCCAAAAACAGCGGGTGGCGATTGCCCGGGCATTGGCGATGGGGCCGGATGTGATGCTCTTTGACGAGCCGACCTCGGCGCTCGACCCGGAGCTAATCGGCGAAGTACTGGAGGTTATCCGCAAATTAGCCAAGGAGCATATGACTATGCTGGTCGTTACCCATGAAATGAGCTTTGCCAGGGAAGTGGCCGACCGGGTAATTTTCCTTGACCGCGGTCAAATCCTTGCCGACTGTTCGCCCGATGAATTCTTTGACAGCAAACAGCATCAGCGCATTTGCAGCTTCCTCGATAAGATGCTCTAAAGCCTTGCCCGGCGACGACGTCTGCCGCAAGCACCTGCCATCCGGCTATCCGCACCGGATGGCAGGGCCAATAGCAAAACCCCGGCCTCAAGGCCGGGGTTTTGCTGTTATTCCCTATCCATCTAAATTTAATCCAAGGCGATAAATCTTGCCAAATCAAGCATTACCAGCCAAGACTCGGCCACCGGCCCGCCGAGCAAGCGCCGCAAGGCCTGGCTATATAGTTTAAGCTGCGGCCCATAAAGCTCACGCAACTGATCATCGCTTTTGCCGCGCCCGCCGGTTTTATAATCAAGCAGCACCCAGCCCTGCTCCTCGCGGAAGGCCGCATCCAGCATGCCCTGCACCATAATCCGCTCGCCGAAATCGGTTTGATCAAGCATGGTGAACTCCAGTTCCCGCTCCACCTGATCAGCGGCGCGCAAGCGGCGGCCAAGATCGCTCTCAAGAAAACGGGCGACGCGATCCGTATCGATCAACCGTGCCTGTTGCGGCTGCAACAAGCCCTTATCCAGCAGCCGCCTTAATTCGCCGCGCAAGTCATCCCCAGCGCCGAGCAATTCAAAGCTTAGCTTCTCCAGCAGGCGATGATAAGCGATGCCGCGCGCCGCGCGCTCATCAGCGCCTGTTGCCGCCTCCGGCTCCCAGGCATAGGGAGCCAGCTCGCCGGGTTCATCAGGCGCGGCCAGCCGCGTTAATGCAGTTACCGTCCACTTAGCGGGGTAGGCGGCATGCTCCAGCCCAGGATAGCGGAATGTAAGCGCCCGCCGGATGGGCGGCGGCACCTCGGCCTTGGCGTCCGCCGTCCAAGCGTTGCTCTGCGCAGCCGCAGGCGGTCGGCGCAGTTCGCGCTCTGAAAGCCAGGCTATGCGCCAGGCCCCGTCAGCCGGCAGTAATCGCGGCTGCTCCGCCTCTGCCAGCCGCTGCCGCCAGGCAACGGCATCATGATGGCGCAGCAAAGCCGCTGCCAGCCAATCAAGCGGCGTCCGCGCGGCCAGTACATAAGCGCCGTCCAGTTGCGCCCCGTCGCCCGCCTCGGCCCACTTGGCCGGCCGCGAGGACAGATTGCGAGCGGCGGCGCTTAGGATCAGCCTTTCCTTGGCGCGGGTCAAAGCCACATAATAAATACGCATCTCCTCGGCGATTGCCAGCTCGCGCAAGCGGTCTGCCACCGCGGTATGGGCTAGCGTCGGGTATTTGCGCCCTTTATCCCGTTCGGCCAGCAGCGGCCCTAAACCGCTGTCGCGTTCCCAGATAATATCGCGCCGCTCATCCATAAAATTAAATTGCCCCGCCAGACCGGCGATAAAAACCACCGGGAACTCTAATCCCTTGCTCTTATGGATGCTCATGACGCGCACCGCGTCCTGCCGCTCGCCCGGCGGACGCGCGGCGCGGGAACGCAAACGGCGCTCCTCGCGGCAGCTCAGCAAACGGATAAAACGAAACAGGCCGGCATATTCGCCCCGCTCATAAGCATAAGCCTCCTGCAGCAGCAATTGCAGATTGGCCTGGCGTAAAGCGCCGCCGCTCAGCGCTCCCACGAATTGATAATAGCCGTTTTCGCCATACAAGCGGGACAGTAATTGCGAAACCGTGCCCTCGCCCGCCACAGCGCGCCACTGCGCAAGGCGGGATAAAAAGTCGCCGCATTTCGCCGCCAAAGCCGATTCACCGGCTGCCATGGCAATAAGCGCGGCATAAAGATCCTCTTGCCGCTGCTGAAAACGCAATTCCACCAATTCCTCGGGGCTGAAGCCGCCAAGAGGCGAACGCAACACAGCCGCAAGCGGAATATCCTGGCGCGGATTATCGATCACCCGCAGGGCGGAGAGGATCAGCGATACCTCCGGCGTGGCGAGAAAGCCTTGCTCGCCCTCTGAAAGCGCCGGGATATTGGCCCGCGCCAGCTCCGCTGCCAGCACTTGCTCCTGGCCGCGAAAATTGCGCAGCAATACCGCCATATCATGATAAGCGTAGCCTTCGGCATGCAATTCACGCATGCGGCGGGCGATCAGCCGCGCCTCGGCTTCCATGGCGGTTAGCGGCTCCTCGCCGTCTTGCGACGGCTCGCCCCTGTCGCCAAGATCGATAAGATAGAATTCCGGCGCAACCGGCGTAGTCCCCCCGGAATCGCCGGCGCTTTTTAGCTCTGCTGCGCCGTCATACTCAATCTCCGCGGTATCGGCGCGCATTAGCTGGCGAAAGAGGAAATTTACCGCGTCGATCACCGCCGGCGTGGAACGGTAATTGCAGTTAAGGTCGATGCGGCTGCCGCCTTGGCGCGCGCCATAATTGTGATATTTATCAAGGAAAAGCCGCGGCTCGGCAAGGCGAAAGCGGTAAATGCTCTGCTTGACGTCGCCCACGGCAAAAAAATTATCGCCACGGCTCAAAAGACGCAAAATCGCTTCCTGCACCTCATTGACATCCTGATACTCATCGATCAATATTTCATCGAAGCCGCGCGCCAGCTCCGCGCTGAATTCTTCCTCCTCAAGCAAGCTGAGAGCCAGATGCTCCATATCGGCAAAATCGACCCAGCCACGCCGTCTTTTTGCCGCCATCAGCTCCTTCTCAAAGCGCTCGACCAGCCGGTACAAAGTCTGCAGGGGCTGATACAAGGCGCGCAGATCCCGGAGCTGCCCCGCGGAGTCCTGCGCGGCATATTTTTCCTGCAGAGTTTTTACCAATTCTTTGGCTGCGTCGCGCTCTTTCTTGACCTGCTCCTTCTCCACCGGGTCAGCGTCTTTGAGCGCCACAAGGCGGCCGAAACTGATCTCCCGCAGAGCGTCGATCTGCCCTGCCACATCCGCGGCCGCCGCGGCCCGAGCTATAACCGCCGCGTCCTCGTCGATGACAGCCCGCCATTTGCATAAATCCGCCGCAAGCTCCGCCGCTTTTTGCAGCCGTTGCAAAGCGCGGCGCAAAGAGGTATTGATGCGCTGCCGCACAGCCGCGGCAAAGGGGTATTGCTCCAGCTTCTCAATCTCAAATACAGAGCAGGCCTGCTTCAGCCATTCCAGGGAACGGGGGCGGCTGCGGCAAAAGCGGTGCAGCGAAAGCATAACCTCGATCAGGCCGCTGTCGTCGCGGTTGCCGCCATAAGCGTCGGCCAGCTCGGCCACACCGCTTTGCGGCTCGGCATAAGCGCATTCGAGTATTTCGAGCAAAATCTCATTTTCCAGCAAAGCGATCTCCGCCTCATCAGCCACCCGGAAGCCGGCGTCGAGACCCACCCGGTAATAATGCCGCCGAATTAAATCAAGGCAAAAAGAATGGATGGTGCTGATCTGCGCCTGAGGCAGCAGACTCAGCTGCTCGCGCAGATGGCGATTATCCGCCTCGCTCTCGGCCAGAGCGGAGATGGCGCGATCCAGCTTCTCGCGCATTTCCGCGGCTGCGGCGCTCGTAAAGGTGAGCGCCAGTACGCGCTCGATATTACCGCCCTGCCGCAGATATTGCAAAATGCGCTGTACCAGCACTGTGGTCTTGCCGCTGCCCGCGCCGGCCGCCACCAGCAAGTTTTCGCCCCGGGTTCTGATCGCGGCCAGCTGCTTCGGGGAAAACAGCATATCTTTAGTCATAGCAGCCCCTACCCTTCTCGTCCGCTTCTTCCGGCTCATCCTGCGACGCCCCCGCTTGGGACGCGCGCTCTTTGCGGCGCGGCTGAACCAGTTCGCGGTCAAAGCCGCATACAGCGGCGAACTCGCAAAATTCACAGGCGTCAAAGCCCAGATCGCGCAGGGGCGAAACATGAATCATCCCGGCAAAAAGCTGCTCCGCCGTATCGCGCAGCACCGTATATACACGCTCTTGCAGCGCTTGTAATTGTTCACTGCTCAGGCCCGCCGGCAGAACATGGATGCCTTTTTGCGAAAGACCCGCCGGAATCAGCCGTGATTTACCGCTGATCTCGCGGTCGGCAAGGCGGATCGCCCGCTCATCGCGCACCGTCAGCCCTGAAAGCTGCAGGCCGCTTCGTTTTTCCGCCCCGCTCCGCGGCCCGGGAGTCAGATTATCGCTCACCCGGGAATAATACAGTCCCGCGGCCAGCGGTTCCGCCGCGGAAAAAAGCCCGGCATTTGCTAATACTACCTGCAGATACAACAGCAATTGCAGCCGCAGCCCGGCGTAAATATCCTCCGGCTTCAAGTTGAGGGCGCCGCTTTTATAATCAACAACGCGGAAATAGGCCTTATTCTGCTCTGTATCAAGCGCCATATCCACCCGGTCGATGCGGCCTGAAAGCTCCAGCGCACGACCCTGCCCCAGCTCAATACGAAACGCGGGCAGGCTGCCTGGCTCGCCGCTGCCAAAGGGCAGCTCCCAGGCCACTGGGATGAATTCGCCGGCCCGGGTATGCTCGGCCAGCATCAATACTGCAAAAATCAGCGTATTGCGGATACGCCGCGCCAAATACTGATAGCGGGCCGAGGAGCGCAGGATACCGGCCAGCAGCCGCGGCAAATGCTTCTCCAGCGCCTCGTCCACCAAGGCGGCGGCAATCTGCTCGTCGATGGCGGGCCAGGAAAGCCCCTGGTCCCGCACCAGATCGCCCACTTCCGCCAGCACTTCATGAATGAGCTGACCGCGCGAAGCAGGATCAAGCTCATAAAGCCGCCTTGGCTTTAGCTTCAAGCCATAGCCGGCAAAATAAGAAAAGGGGCAGAGCCGGAAACGCTCCAGCCGCGAGACGCTGCTGCGTAAGGTCTGCCCATACAGCCGTGATAGCCGATTCTCGCTGATGCGGCGAACAGGCTGATAGCCAAGGCCGTTTTGCATCTGAGCCAAGGCCTGTTGATAACGCGGTTCAGCCGCATAATAAGCATAAACCGCCTGCCAAAAATCCTCTGTAATCCGCCCCTCGCCCGCGGCGCTTAATTGGCCCGCCATGCGCGCCAAATCCAGTTCGCCGCCGACGAGAAGATCAGCGGTCAGCGGCTCATAAGGCTCTGTTTGCAATGCCGGGAACAGGCTCTTTATCCGGCGCAGTAAGGGCGATGGCTTCAGGGGCTGTCCCTGACTGTCCTCGCCGACAAAACTTAAATACAACTGCCCGCAGGCGCGGGTCAAGGCGATATAGCACAGATAATCTTCCGCAAACTGACGCTGCAGCGTATCCGGCGCGAGAGCAGCGCCACAACTGCGCAGCTGGCGCCGATCCTCGTCGCTGAACAGGCCGTCTAGCACTACCTTGCGCGGCAGTATCCCCTCGTTGACGGTCGGCACAAAAGCTGCTTTAATGCGCGGGCTGCGGCTGCGCTCTAAAGAGGAGACAAAAACCTGATCAATGCCGGGGGGGATGGTGGAAACCGTCAGACCCGCAAGCGCCGCGTCATATAACTTGAGCAATTGGCTGAGCGTGAAAGTCTGCTCGCCCAGCAATTCCCCTGCCTCGCGCAAAAAATCCGTGAGCTTATCCCAAGCTTGATTATGCTGCTCGGCATCCTCGGCGCGCCCCTGCTGCCGCGCCTGCTCCGCCAATTGCCTTAAAGCCTCGCGCACCTGCAGGCGCTCCAGTACCGCAAGCAGGATCCGGTTCAGCTCACGGCTGCTTAATTGCCGCGGCAGGCGGCGCAGCTCGTCCAGCAGCGGCCCACAAGCGCGTTGCCGCAAATTATCCATATACGCCGCCAGCTCCGGTTCCTCATCCGGCAATAAAGGAAAATCCCAGGGCCTTTCGCTAAGCCAATGCCAAAAGCGCAGGCCATGAGCCAGCGCATAATTATCCAGGCTGTCTTTTTCCTCCGCGGCGAGCGGAATAAGGATATTTTTGCAAAAGCGCATTATGCGCTCATAAGTCGGGCGGTAGGCCATCGTTTCCAGGGCTGAGCGCAGCAGCTCAAACAGCGGATGGCATAGCAGCGGCTTTTTGCTGTCGACAAAAAAGGGTATGCCAAGCCCGTCGAAAACCTCTGTAAGCAACTGCTCATAGGGCGCGGTATCGCGGGTGATAATGCTGATATCGCGATAACGCAGGCCCTGCTCGCGCGTGAGGCGGATGATGCGGCGGCCGATGCCCTCAAGCTCGGCGCGCATATCCTCGGCCCGGCCGAGGAATATATGCTGCGGTTGCTGTGGCAAAGGCTGACGCCGCCGGCCGGCCAAAGACGCCTCCAGCGCCGCCAGCTCCGGGTTTTCGGCAAAGCGGCCATGTTCGCCGCTGAGCAAAACAGGCGGCTCAAGCGCCGCGCCCCTTGTCTCCGCCAACCGGCACAGCCTTTGCCAGACAGCCAGCGGCTGCGCGAAAACATGGTTGGCGAGAGGCGGCCCGTCGAGCAAAGCCGGGTCGATGGGCAGGGCGATGGTGATGCGCGCATCAGTGGCGAAAAAGGCCGCCAGCACCTGTTCCTCCGCTGGGGTGAAGTCGGCATAGCCGTCCAAATAGATCGCCGCTTCCGCCAGATAGCCCGCTTTGATCCGCCCGGCCAGATAAGCCATGTTTGCGGCATAACCGGCATAGCCCTCAGCCGCGCCGGCCGCATAATCG
Source organism: Clostridia bacterium (assembly GCA_012515255.1). GTDB lineage: Bacteria > Bacillota > Dehalobacteriia > UBA4068 > UBA4068 > HGM13862. Next base: position 11,289 of record JAAYYR010000101.1, read on the forward strand.
CGATAAAGCAATGCCGTCTCACGCAGCCGCTGTACCTGGCGGGTCTCGCCTGATTGTAGCGCCAGACGCTCTACCGCCGCTGCCAAGTCATCCGGGGCGACGCCGTAATTAGCCAGCTCCTCCGCTGCTTTAACGAGATAGGCGGATAAACCGGCGCCGCCGGCCGCGCCGCCGTATATATGTAGCCGCTCTTTGGCTTCGCTGAGCACCCGCCCCGCCAAAAGCAATTTTCCGGCCTCGGAAAGCTGGGGCGCCGGCTCCATGCCCTGCTCTTTCATGGCATAAACAACCAGCCGGGCAAAACTGCAGACCTTGGCCCGGCAAAAGCCGCCTGCCTCGGACGCTTCCGCCAGCAGGCGCTCATGAATGAAAGTGGCCTGCTGCGGCACTAATAAATATGCCGGCCGCCGCTCCTGCCGCGGCCGACGTTCGCCGCGGGCGATCTCATCAATCAAATATTGGGTTTTGCCGCCCCCGGCCGGGGCGAGCACAAAACGTACCGGCATACGCATACCTCAAATTTTGGTCAAGCCACCTGAAAATTACGCGTCCGTCCCGCTTATTTCGCAACAAGCGGGCTTGGGGCTATAGAGCATATCATTCGGCTGATCTTGGCGGCGCATTACCGCATGGTCGGGCAATACGCAGCTAAGTAATTTTGGCTATTGGAAAATCCGCCGCCCATATCCTTTGCAGCCGTTGCGAAACCCTGCTATTCCGGCCCGACAACTGCGCAGCCTGTTTAAGGGCGGCTATCGCCGCCCATATGGCAAGCGGATTTATAGATCCAGATCCACCACTGTGACGCCAAGGCCGCCTTCATTGCTTGCGGCATTATGAAAGCTTTTCACCAGACGATGCCCGCGCAAATAATTCTGGACGAAGCTGCGCAGCGCGCCTGTGCCGCGGCCATGGTTAATCTCGACTGTTTTTAATCCGGCGATAAAAGCGTCGTCAATATATTTATCAAGAACAGGCAGGGCTTCCATAGTATCCAGGCCATGCAAATCAAGATACGGCATAATGCTTGACGCCTTGCGCATAGCAATACCGCCGGCGCCGGAGGATTTGTTACGGCCGCTCTTTTTTGGCTTTTCCTCGGCTGCCAGCCGCAGCTCGGCGAGCTTGGCTTTGAGCTTGATTACGCCGACCTGGACAAAAACATCGCCATCCGCGTCCGGCGTTGACACCACATAGCCGTATTGATTGAGCCGCGGCAAATGGACATAATCACCACTCTGCAGGCTATCCGGCGCCTGGCCGGCAAATACCGGCTCGGGGATTTCCTCCGCCAGCTGCTGCTGCCAGCTTTTGAGCTTCTTTTGCGCTTCCTGCCAGGCCTTATGATTGAGCTTCTTTTCCTCGGCCGCTTTTTGCTGCTCCGCGAGCAGGGCTTTGCATTCGGCGCGCACCTGCTCGACAATTTTCTGCGCTTCGAGATTAGCGCCGCGGATAATCTCGCTCTTTTCCGCTTCCAGCTTTTGCGTTTCGCGGCGCAAATATTGCTCCTTGCTTTGCGCGAAAATCGCCGCCTTCTCCACTTTTTCCCGCTGCGCCGTCAAATCGCGCCGCGCATCCTCCAGATTGGCCAGCATCGCCGCGACAGCCGCGTCTTCGCTCGACAGCCCGGCCTCGGCGGCCTTGATGACCGGCTCCGGCAAACCGAGGCGGCGGCTGATCTCAAAGGCATTGCTTTTGCCCGGCGCGCCCATAATCAGGCGGTAAGTGGGCGATAAGGTCGCCAGATCAAACTCCATGCTCGCATTAATGAAGCCCGGATTATTATAGGCGAAGGCCTTTAATTCGCTATAATGCGTGGTTGCGACGACGCGGGCCCCGGCGTTTTTCAGATATTCGAGTATAGCCATAGCCAGAGCCGCGCCCTCTGTGGGGTCGGTACCGGCGCCCAACTCATCAAGCAGCACCAGGCTGCGCGGGCCGGCTTGCCCCAGGATGATCACGATATTGCTCATATGCGAGCTGAAGGTGGAAAGGCTTTGCTCGATGCTCTGCTCATCGCCGATATCGGCCCATACGGCATTATAGCAGCCTATTTCGCTGCCGCCCTCCGCCGGTATATGCAGGCCGGATAAAGCCATGCACGTGAGCAGGCCGATCGTTTTTAAGGTCACGGTTTTGCCGCCGGTATTGGGGCCGGTGATCACCATGGCGCTCGTATTGCGCTCCAGGCGCACCTCGATCGGCACTACCTGATGAGCCGGGATCAGCGGATGGCGGGCGGCGAGCAGCCGGAAATTACCGTTGGCGTCAATCCGCGGCGCAATGCCGTCCAATTCATAGCTATAGCTGCCCTTGGCAAAGATAAAATCGAGGCGTGCCAATATTTCCAGATTGGCTTGCAGTTCCGCCAGAAAGCCCGCGGCGACTAAAGATAAGGCGCGCAGAATAGCGGCGATTTCTTCTTCTTCCTCGCGCCGCAGCACGGAAAGCTCATTATTCAGCTCCAGCACTGCCAGCGGCTCGATGAACAGGGTAGCGCCGGAGCTGCTGATATCATGGGCCACGCCGGCAATCTGCCCCCGGTATTCCTGGCGCACCGGCACCACATAGCGGTTGTCGCGGATAGTGACGATGGGGTCTTGCAGGTATTTGGCGGTATTGGGGTTTTTGATCAGGCTATCGAGCCGCTCCTTGATCCGTTCCGATTTATCGCGGTTTTTGCGGCGAATACCGGCCAGACGCTCGGATGCGCCGTCATTAATGCCTAAATCCGCGCCGATGGCTTTTTCCACCGCGCTTTCGATGGTTTTGATGATGGTAAGCGATTTGCCCAAGCCTTGCATGGTCGGGTGGCCGCCCTTAAGCTCGCTGAAAAATGCTTTAGCCAGGCGCGCCGAGCGACAGATAGCCGCCAGATTGACCAAAGCTTCCGGCTCCAGCACGCCGCCTATTTCCAGATGGCGCAGGCTGGGCCGGATATCCCATAAACCGCCCAAGCTAAATGTGGGGTGCAGACGCAAAATCTGCCGCGCTTCCTCAGTTTCCGCCAGCAAGCCGGCGGCATAAGCGGCGTCGCCGGTCGGCTGCAGCGCCTGCGCCTGCTCGCGGCTGACGGCGAAACGGCAATAGCCCGCCACCTTGGCAATAATCTTATCATATTCCAATTTCTTTAGTGATTTTTGATCCATATGACTGCCCCAATATGGCATCTTGCATTATGGCGGGCTAGACGCCGCGATGCAGATGCCCTTTAGTATAATCGCGCATCACGCCGTCAATTTTCTGCCGCGCCTCCTCAAAGGAAATGCGGTCTTTGACCGCCATCTGATACAGATCAAGCAGGCGTCCGGCGCGTTGGCGATTGTAAAGGCGTATATCGAGCAAAAGCCGGCCTACGCCTGCCTTTTGCAGCTGCGGGATTTCCCTGAGCAAGCAATGTTCCCGGGAATTAAATACATGCATGCGGCAGTCATCATCAAAACGCAGCGGAAAAATATAGCCCTTATCGTCGCGCAAATATAGCTGATCGCCGCGTGCAAGACAAGGCCGCGAGCAGGAGCATTCCTGCTTCTCGCCCGTCTTGCGGTCGCCAAGCAAGGCCCCGGCGGCGCAGTATTCGCTGATCATCAACTGCAAAGCGCCCTGAGCGAATATTTCCGTCTCCAAAGCGCCCGGTCTTAATTCGCGCAATTGTTCTTCCGTCAGCTCCGGCGAAAGAATGACGCGGCTTAAGCCATGCTCCTGCAATAGGCGGCAGGCATAGCTGTTAAAACAGTTTAGCCCCATGCCGGCATAAAGAGCCCTATCCCAGCCAAGCTCCCGCAGCAGCGCTAACTGGCCGATATTATTGACCACCATAGTCTCCACGCCGATATCATGCCAGGCGTCGATCAAATACCGCCAGGAATTCTCCTCCGGGGGCCGGATGATCTGCGGCAAATAGGGGATGAGCCGGCCGCCCAGCCGGTCGACTGCCGCGATCAGGCGCGGATAATCAACTTTCTCGCGTCCGGCGAAGCCCGCGGCGTCGAAATAAATATCATGCAGGCCGTGCCGTGCGGCAAACATTGCCTGCTCCTGATCGGCAACCAATACGGATAGCTGCATGCGCGCCGGCAAAGTCCGGCGGCTGGGCAAAGTATTGGATTTGACCGCCTGGGCGAAACGCATCTGGTCAAAGGCACGCTGATCGCGGCTCTGCCGCTCATGCAGCAGCTCGTCCACTAAGGCGCGGCGGGCCTTATTCAGCACTGAGGAAGGCAGCATGACATTTTTGTCTAATTGCCCCTTCACTTCGCCAAGCGTATAGCCGCTGCCGCCCAAGCGCCCCAACTGCACCCGCACGCTGGTCATATCGCTGATGCTGCTCACAGCCTCGGCCACTATATACTCGCTCTGCATTTCAGCCTCAAAGCCGTCTTCATCGCGCGCCTGCAAGCGCAGGGGCTGGCCTAATCTGGCGTCGATGGTGAAATGCAGGGGCTTAAGCGGGAAATCCGTAAAACTCTCGCGCGCCGCCTTGATCAGGGGCGCGTCAAAAATCTTGAATACACGGTCGCCTTCGCGTCCGGCGGCGGCGTCAAGCACTACGGTTTGGCCGGGCTCGGCTTTTTCCGCCTCCTGCCC
>JAAYYR010000102.1 GCA_012515255.1 Clostridia bacterium
ACGGAAAAGCGGCGGCCTCTCGGTATGGCCGAGGTCAGCATCATCCTTGATAATTCCGACGGCTATCTGCCTTTCCCCTTGGCGGAAATCAGCGTTACCCGCCGCACCGTACGCGGCGGCGGCAGCGAATACCTAATCAATAATCAGCCTTGCCGCCTCAAAGATATTCATGACCTGTTCATGGATACCGGCATCGGCGTCGAGGGGCTGTCCCTGATCAATCAAAACCGTATTACAGAGCTGATCAATGCCCGCCCCGATGAACGGCGAGCCCTTGTAGAGGACGCGGCAGGCATTGTCAAATACCGCGAACGCAAGCGCGAGGCTGTGCGCAAGCTTCTTGAAACCGAGCAGCATCTGGAAACGATCGGCGCGGTAATCAATGAGCTGGCAAGCCGCATTGAGCCGCTGGCTGCCCAGGCGGAAACAGCCCGCCAATATCTTGACTTAAAAGAAAAGGCCGACAAAACTGAAATCGGCATCTCCGTTAGCGTTTTGAGCGAGGCGGAGGATAAGATCGCGGCGCTTGACGAATCGCTGGCAAATCTCAATCAGCAGCTCATGGCAGAGGAAAGCAATAAGCTCAACCTCGCGGCGGAGATTGAGGAATTGCGCCTGCTAATCAGCGAGCGTGATGAGCGCGTAGCTCAAAGCTCGCGCGAATTTTATCGGTTGCAGACAGAGCGGGAAAAGGCAGAAGGCGAGCTAAAGCTTCTGCGCAGCAGAAGGGCTAATACGGATGAAAATGCGGAGCGCCTAAATCGTGAGCTGGCGGCGCTGGAGGGCGCGATTAGCGCCAAAAATGAGGAGATCGCGGCGCTTACCGTGCATGTGCAGCGCACAGCCTCCGAGATTGCCGCGGCTGAGGCATCTATCCTCCACGGCGAGGGCGGCGAAAGCGATATTCGCAGCCAGCTTTGCTTATTAAACGAGCGCCTGGCAGAGCTGCGGCAGGCGCTCAATGAAGCCACATCGGCGGAGACGTCTCTTCTAGGGCGGCTCGATTTCAAGCGTCAGCTGGAAACGCGTAATCAGCAAACAGCAGCCAGGCTGGATAGCGAACTTGCGGCAATAAACAGCGAAGCTGCGGCCGCGGCAACCGCGGAGCAGGCATTGGTCAGCCGCGAGCATGAGCTGCAAGCAGAATCTCAGCGGCTGATGGCCGAGGCCAATCAAAGCGAGATGCAGACACGGGAGCTGAACAGCCGCCTGCAGGATGCGGCGGCGGAAGAAGCCTCCAGCCGCTACCAGGTGACCGCGGCGCGTACTCGGGTGACAATGCTGGAGGAGATGGCAGCGGGCTATGAGGGCTTCTTCCCCGGCGTTAAGGGTTTGATGACCGCGCGCTGCGAGGGCAAAGCGCCCGCCGGCATTATCGGCGTAATCTCCGAGCTAATCGAGGTGGCGGAGCCGTATCGGGTGGCGGTGGAGACATATCTTGGCGCTAATATTCAAAACGTGGTGACAGAAAGCGGCGCCGCCGCCAAAGCCGCCGTAGCCTACCTGAAGGAGCAGGAGTTAGGCCGCGCTACATTTCTGCCGCTTGATTTGCTTCAGGTACGCGAGCCGGCGGATATCTCGGCCGCCATTGCAATTAAGGGAGTATACGGCCTGCTTGCCGATCAGGTGGAATGTGAGAAAAAAATTCGCCCCGCAGTCAAATTCCTTTTGAACGGCGCTGTCTTGGCGGAGAATATGACAGTGGCCATGGCTGCCGCCAAGGCCTTACGTTATCGCATTTCCGTTGTGACTCTGGATGGTGATATGGTCAATCCCGGCGCTTCGATCTCCGGCGGCTCGCGCAATAAGAAAAACGGCGGCTTTCTGGATAAAAAAATGCGCTTGACTGAAGCCAGAGAACTATTGGCGCGGCTGGAAAAGGATTTGGCCAAGCAAGAGACGGCTTTGCGCGATTTGCGCGCCAAAATCAACGCCGGCAATGAGCGTCATACCGCCGCCCGGGAGCAATTGCGGGAGCTAAACCGGCAGCTAAGCGAAACTGCTCAAAACGGGCAGCAACTGGCCTTTGCCAAGGAAGCGCGCGGCAAACGCCTGGCGGCTCTTGAGGCGGAGCAGGCCGCGCTGCAAAGAGAAAGCCAAGGCATCGCGGGCGAGCTAAAATCGCTGGAGCATGAATATCAGCTGGCCGCCGCGGAAAAAACCGAGCTGGAAACAAAAATCAGCAGCGTTGCGGCGCAGGTAGAGCAATTACAGCAGCAAATGAGCGGGCAGCTTGATCAGCTAACCCGGCGCAAGGTCAGCTTGGCGTCAGCGCGGCAGAAATATCATGGCCAGAACCTGACCCTGACCCGGCTTAACGAGGATCTGAATAATCTGGCCTGGGAAGCGGAAGATAAGAATGCCGACCGAGAGACCGCGCTCACCGCGTCCGCGGCTTATGCGAATCAAATCGCGGCGTCTGAGGAAGCGCTGACCTGCGCCGGCAAAGCTTTACGCGACGCAGACGAGGAGCTGGAGCAACTGCGCCATGGCTTGGCCGCGGAAACCGGCCGCCTAATGGAGCTGGAGCGCGAGGAGGGGGAGGGGGCCAAGCAACGCGAACGGTTGAGCAATGAAGGCCATAGCCTGGCCTTACGCCGCGAGCGCTGGCAGGCCGACTTTGAGAACGAAGCGCTGAAGCTCGCCGAGCGCTTTGAAATGGATCTGAACGCAGCCCGCGAGCGGGCAGGGGAGATCAGCTCGCGCAGCGCCATGACCGGCCGGCTCAATCAATTGAAGCGAGAGATCGCGGCTCTGGGCGAAGTCAATGTCACGGCGATTGCCGAGTACGCCGAAGTCAGCGGGCGTTATTCCTTCCTCACAGCGCAGCGTGACGATATGCTGCATGCCCGCCATAAGCTGGATCAGGTGATCGCGGAGATGGATAAGATTATGGCCAGCCGTTTCGAAACTGCCTACGCGCAGCTAAGCGCGGCTTTTGACAGCAGCTTTACCAGGCTGTTTGGCGGCGGCAGCGCTGCGCTGTGCCTTACTGAGCCGACTGATTTATTGGAAACCGGCGTGGAGATTCGCGTCAATCCACCGGGCAAGAAAGTGACGAACTATAATCTGCTCTCCGGCGGCGAAAAAGCCTTGATCGGTATCGCCTTGATGTTTGCCATGCTGGAAGTGCGCCCCACGCCTTTTTGCGTTATGGACGAGGTCGATGCCGCCCTGGACGAAGCCAATATCAGCCGCTTCACCGATTACTTGGCCGCTAAATCAAGCGATAGCCAATTCGTGATGATAACGCATCGCCAGACCACCATGGAGTCCGCGGCTGTGCTATGGGGCGTGGCCATGGAGGAAGAAGGCGTCTCCAAAGTGGTGTCGGTGCGCCTGGATAATATCGAAGACCGAACAGCATAGATATCATTTGAGCAAAAGGAGCGGCATATGAGCCTATTGACAAAATTATCCGCCCGCCTGGCCAAGACCAGGGCCTCTTTTAGCGGTGGTCTGAAAAGCATTTTTCAAGGAAAGGTCAATGAGCAATTTTTTGAAGAACTGGAAGAAGCGCTGATCCTGGCCGATGTCGGCGTAGCCACGGCTTTGCAATTAACCGCCAAGCTGCGCGAGCGGGCCCGCGCTGAAAAAATCCGCGAGCGCGAGGCGCTATGGCAGGCGCTGATCAGCGAAATCACTGCTATCCTGCTCGCACATCAAGGTGAGCCGCTATCGCTTCAACCGGGGCGGCTGCAGATCATCCTGATGATCGGCGTCAACGGCTCGGGCAAAACTACCACCATCGGCAAATTGGCTGCGCGTTATCATGCGCAGGGCAAAAAAGTGCTGCTGGCCGCAGCCGATACCTATCGCGCCGCCGCCGCCGAGCAACTGGCGGGCTGGGCGGAGCGCGTAGGCGTGCCGCTAATCCGCCAGGCCGAGGGAGCCGACCCGGGCGCGGTCGTTTTCGACGCCATTGCCGCCGCCAAAGCGCGGCAAATCGACCTGCTGCTGGTCGATACGGCCGGGCGGCTGCAGAATAAAACCAATCTCATGGCTGAGTTGGCCAAGATCGGCCGAATCATCGAGCGGGAGGCTCCGGGGGCGGGCTTGGAAGCTCTGCTGGTGCTGGACGGCGGCACCGGGCAAAACGCCATCTCGCAGGTGCGGGAATTCACAGCGGCAATCGCGCTATCCGGCCTGGTAATCACCAAGCTGGACGGCACGGCCAAAGGGGGCGCGGTAATTGGTATCGTCGAGGAAAGCGGCCTGCCGGTACGTTTGATCGGCGTAGGCGAGGCGGTGGAAGATTTGCGCGATTTTGACGCGGCCGAGTTTGCTGAGGCGCTGTTTGCCGAATAGCGGCGAGGCAAGATAAAATTTCCATGCCGCTATAAGAAGCGCCCATTCCGTAAAGGAACAGGCGCTTTAATTTTTGCATTGCCGGCTATTTTTCGCTCTGGCCAAGGACTTCATCCAGTTTGCCCGCCATGAAAGGCCGGCATCCTGTATGGACTCATTATATAGAGCCAGAAAAGAGGAAAAAGCAGTCTGCCTTGCGGCAGACTGCTTAGATCAAAGCTAAGATTTGGCGAACACGGACTATTTAATTTCCACTTCAGCGCCGGCTTCCACCAGTTTGGCTTTGATAGCTTCGGCCTCGTCTTTGTTAACGCCTTTTTTGATTTCCTTGGGAGCGGCCTCAACCAGGTCTTTAGCCTCTTTAAGGCCCAGGCCGGTGATTTCGCGCACGACTTTGATTACGGTAACTTTTTGCTGGCCGAAATTGGTGAGAACGACGTCAAAATCGGTCTTTTCTTCAGCGGCTTCAGCGGGGGCGGCAGCGCCGGCAGCGGGGGCGGCGGCAACGGCCACGGGGGCGGCGGCAGATACGCCGAATTCTTCCTCAAAGGCTTTAACCAGCTCAGAGAGCTCAAGAACGGTCATTTCCTTGACGATATCAAGGACATCGGTAACTTTAGACATTGAAAAATCCTCCTAAATAATAATTAAATTTTATAGTTGTATGAACCGCGATCAAGCGGGGTTTGCCATATTATGCTGATTTTTGCTCCCGGACTTTGTCAACAACAGTAACAAGCTGGCGCAGCATAGCGGATGCGACTCCGGCGAAGTTGGCCATGGGGGCGGCAAAAATACCGGCCACCTGGGCCAGGAGAACTTCACGCGGCGGCAGTTTGGCCAGTGCTTCCACGCCGGCGGCGTCGACTAATTTTCCGGTCAGCAGGGCGGCCTTGATCTTGGTTTTTTTTGATTCGCGAATAAATTCGCTGATGATTTTGGCTGCTGCCACCGGGTCTTCGGCAAAGGCTATGGCGGTGGGGCCGTTTAGATAGCTGTCCAGCTCTGTGCTGCCATAATTATTGCAAGCGATGCGAATCAAGGTATTCTTGGCTACCCGGTACTCGACGCCGGCATTACGCAGCTTTGCGCGCAGGCGTACGTCTTCGGATACGGTGATGCCGCGATAATCGGTGAGAATGGCGACGCTGGATGCATTGAACAACTGTTCCAATTCGGCGACTTCCTGCTCTTTAACGACCAACTGGGGTTTTTTCTCCATTGATGAAGATGCACCTCCTCTCATAGATGATGATATTTTGTATTAACATTGCTACCAAATAAAATCCCCTGTCCATAAACGGGCAGGGGAGAAATGAGCATGTCGATCGTCAACATGTTTCATGCCTCGGCAGGCGGGGCGAACCGCTTACTTTCTCCGCGTTGCGCGAGGAAAACCTGCTGTCTATGGTGGAAGTATGCAGTTTGATTTGCCGCAAGCAGCGGATTATTTGCTGCCGAGTGGCTTTTGCGGGTTGATCCTAAAGCCGGCTCCCATGGTGGAGCTAACGGTAACGCTTTTCATATACTGGCCTTTGGCAACGGCGGGCCTGGCTTTGACCAGGGTTTCGACAATCATATTATAGTTGTCGAGCAGTTGCTGCGGCTCAAAAGAGGTTTTGCCGATGCGGCAGTGGATATTGGCCGCCTTGTCGAGGCGGTATTCGACCTTGCCGGCTTTAATATCGGCAATGGCGCGGGCCACGTCCATGGTCACGGTGCCGGTTTTGGGGTTGGGCATCAGCCCTTTAGGGCCGAGAATACGCCCCAGACGGCCGACCAGGCCCATCATATCCGGGGTGGCGACGGCCACGTCAAAACCGAACCAGCCGCCTTGAATCTTCTCCAGCATTTCTTCCGCGCCGACAAAATCAGCGCCGGCTTCCTCAGCCTCCTTGGCTTTTTCGCCCTTGGCGAATACCAGCACGCTGCGGGTGACGCCCGTACCATGCGGCAGCACCACGGCGCCGCGGATTTGCTGATCCGCCTGGCGTGGGTCAAGATTGAGATGCACGGACAATTCTACTGTTTCGTTAAATTTGGCCTTGGCATTACTTTTAACAAGAGCCAATGCTTCGGCCGGCTCCAGCAGTTGGCTTAAATCATTATTGGCGATGGTTTCATTATATTTTTTGCCATGCTTCGGCATAAATCATTCCTCCTTGGTGGTTGATCGGAGCGCAAAGCCCCTCCCACTATTTTGCCTGTCTAGTCAACAACCGTGATGCCCATGCTGCGGGCGGTGCCTTCGATTATCCGCATCGCGG
>JAAYYR010000103.1 GCA_012515255.1 Clostridia bacterium
GCCAACCCCATGGTGGACGCGCGATTGTCCGACGGTTCCCGCGTCAATGCCGTCATCCCGCCTCTTTCTTTAATCGGGCCGGTGCTCACCGTCCGTAAATTCTCAGCTACTCCGCTGAAAATCCAGGATCTGATCGAATTCAATTCGCTATCGATGAAAATGGCTCAATTCCTTGAGGCCTGCGTCAAAGGCCGGCTGAATATGATCGTCTCCGGCGGCACCGGCTCCGGTAAAACCACCCTGCTCAATGTGCTCTCCTCATTCATCCCCGATGATGAGCGCATCATCACCATCGAGGACGCGGCCGAGCTGCGGCTCAATCAGCAGCATGTGCTGACCCTGGAGAGCCGCGCCGCCAATCTGGAGGGCAGCGGCGCGGTGACTATCCGCGACCTGGTGCGCAACTCCCTGCGTATGCGGCCCGACCGCATCGTCGTCGGCGAGGTGCGCGGCGGCGAGGCGCTGGATATGCTGCAGGCCATGAATACCGGCCATGACGGCTCGCTGACCACCGCGCATGCCAATTCGCCGCGGGATGTGCTCTCCCGCCTCGAAACAATGGTGTTGATGGCCGGTATGCAATTGCCGGTCAATGCCATCCGCCAACAAATCGTCGGCGCCATGGATATTATCGTCCACCAATCAAGGATGCGCGACGGTAGCCGCAAAATCGTCAGCATCTCCGAGATCACCGGCATGGAGGGAGATATTATCACCATGCAGGAAATCTACCGCTATGATAAAATCGCCGGCCATTTCAGCGCCAGCGGCATCCGGCCGCAGTGCTGCAATCAATTAGCCGGCAATGCAGTACCGGTCAATGAAAGCTGGTTTGCCAATCTGGAGAAAGGGCGGTAAGCATATGCTGATCTTTTTCGTCCTCTGCTTCTGGGTTCTTACGACATTTTTTCTCTTTTATATCATCATGCGCAATGTCTTTAAGGACTCGCTCGATCTGAGCGTGCGGCTGAAAAAGCTGCGCGAAAACAAGAACGACAGCGCCTCTTTCAAAAGAATGCGTAAAAAGAAAAAGGGCAATTTCCCCGCTATACCGCAAAAACGCCTGGAGAAGCTGGAAGGCGAGCTATACGCGGCAGGCATCAAGCTGCGCGCGCAGGAATTCATCACCTTGTGGTTCACCTCCGCCGTGCTGCTCCCTGGTTTATTAGTCTTTTTCGGCGGCAATCCCATCGCCGCGCTGGCTTTGTTGATCATCACCTCTGTCGGCCCTATCTCACTGGTTAAGCTGATCAAGCGTAAACGCCTGAATAAACTTGACGGCCAGCTCGTGGATGCTATCTCCATCATCTGCAGCGCCTTGAAAGCTGGTTTTGGCTTCCAAAAAGCCCTGGAAAGCGTGGCTCGGGAAATGCCCGACCCCATCTCCCGCGAATTTGGCCGCGTAGTACGCGAATGCGGCCTTGGCATGCCGATGGAAATCAGCTTTGCGCATCTTATCGAACGCACCCGCAATAAGGATTTGGAAATGATCTGCTCGGCGGTGCTGATTCAAAGACAGGTCGGCGGCAATTTGGCCGAAGTTTTGCATAATGTGGGCGAAACTATCCGCCAAAGGATCAAGATCAAGGGCGAGATTAAAGTCCTGACCGCCGCCGGGCGCGTCTCCGGCCTGATCATCGGCCTGTTGCCCGTATTTCTGGTACTGATTTTGATGCTGCTCAATCCGGAATACATAGAAACATTCTTCACCACACGCCTGGGCATGATCATGCTGGCGGTGGCCTGCGTCCTGGAGGCCATCGGCTTCATCGTCGTTAATCGGATTATCTCCATCAAAGTATAGCCGGAAGGGCTGTCTTGAAAAAAGATGATCCAGCCCCGCGCTCTCAAAAGCCAGGAAAGGTAAAACTTATGCAATTAGTCGTGCTTTTCGCCGCCATTACGGTATTCTTATTGATCACCGGCCTGCTGTACCCCGAAGGCGTTAAACGGGATCAATTAAGCCGCCGTCTGGAGCGGATCAAAAACAGCAATATCAGCCCGGAAATCTTTGACGAGGAGCTAAAAAAGCCGCTTAGCGAGCGCCTTTTGACTCCGCTGAAAAACAGCTTCCTCAATAATTTACGCCGGCTGGTTCCGGGCAGCCAGCGCAACCGCAACTCCAAGTCCTGGGCCAGGACGATGCAGTCACTGCACGGAGCCGACCTGGATCTTAGCTATGAGGAATTCTCCCTGATCAAAATCGGCACCGCAATCCTGCTTTGCCTGGCCGGTGTTTTTATTGCCCAGGCCCTGCGCCTCCCATTGGCGAGTACGCTGCTTATTGCCTTTATCGGCCTGACGCTGGGTATGTGGCTACCCATGCTGATTGTGACCAGCAAAGAAAAACGCCGCAATGCCAAAATACTTCACGATATGCCGGAAATAATGGATTTGCTGGTCGTCTCGGTGGAAGCGGGGCTGGGTCTTGACGCCGCCATCACACGGCTTTATGAAAGAAACCGCTCACCCTTAATCGTGGAATTGATGAAAACCGTACGCGACGCCCAAATGGGCTTACCGCGCCGCGAATCGCTCAAAGCTATGGGCGAGCGCTGCAATGTACCGGAGCTGCGCGCCTTTGCCGCGGCCTTAATTCAGGCGGAGCAACTGGGCGTATCGATCAAGAAAGTTCTCTTTAGCCAGGCCGATCAGTTAAGGATGTCCTACCGCCAGCGCTGCGAAGCCCGCGCCGCAAAAGCGCCGATCAAGATGATGCTGCCTATGGTCATCTTTATCTTCCCGGTGATCTTTATTATTCTGCTCGGGCCTTCGATACCGCAAATCATGAGTATTTTCCAATGAAATACATCCAGTTTGCTACTGCGGACGGGCAACAAATCCGCGCCATCAATGCCGATAGCTTTTGGCTGCGGCTGCGAGGCCTGATCGGCAGAAAACTAAGCCCCGGCCAAGGCCTGCTGCTCAACCACTGCGACCAGATCCATACTTTTTTTATGGCTTATGCGATCGACGCCGTATACCTGGGGAAGGATTATCATATCCTGCGTATCGATGCGGCTGTCGCACCCTGGCGCGCCTGCAAAAAATCTCCGGGCTGCCGCTATATTTTGGAGCTGCCGGCCTATGGCGCGGCTGCGCTTGCTTTATCAACGGGCGCGCCGCTCTTACCGTTGGCGGAATAAATACCGCCCCAAACTGAGGCTCAGCCGGGCTCATTTTCGTAGCAGACACAAGCAATAAGCAAATCACAAGCCATGGGGGACAGAAATATGGATAAAAAAGATCAGATCGAAACACCGATAGCTGATCTGCGAGCGAAAATAGACGGCCAAATCAGGTTCAATCGCATGATGTGGGGCTATAACCCGGCACAGGTTAACAGCTATATCAGCGAGCTAAAAGACCTGCTGGAGCGGGAGAAGCAAGAGGCCCGAAACCAGGAGTCTGATTTGACGCTTCGCAGCCGCGAGCTAGAAGAACAATGCGCTCAATTGCAAAAAAACCTCAACCGACAAGCAAAGGATCACAGCAAGCTGCTGGCGGAAAAGGCGGCTCAGGATCAGGAACTGGCGCAATTGCGTCAGCAAATAGCGGAATGGCAAAATAACCATAACCCGGATCTGATCGCCAGCCTGCAGGATGAAAACAGTAAGCTGGCCGCTGCCCTGGACATGCGTGATTGCGAATACGAAAGCCAAAAAAAGCAAATCCAAGATATTGAGAGATTCAATATGGAGGCAGCCCTCAAGCTGGCCGAGGCCGAGCACCGTTTCTTCAAATACAAGCAGGATCACCGCAGCCGCCTTAACGCCTTCAAAGCCCTGGAGCTGAATTCGCTCTCCGAATTACAGACGCGGCTGGATGGCTGTCTCTCTTTTCTCAATGGCTTTGCCGCCAAGAACAGCATAGAATGGGAAGAATTGATCAAGGACTAGCTAATCCGGCAAAATCCCCTTTCAATACATCCACGCTATCAAGAGCCCCGCAATTTGCGGGGCTTTTAATTATTGCGCCGATAATGCACCGGCCGCGGGCCGCGGCGCAAATCAGCCGTACCGGGATTGCATGGCCGCGTAAAAGCCGCAACCCCTGCGGATGGCGCAGAATAACGCGCGGAATAACGCCAGAAATTTATCCCCGGGCCTCAGGCTATGCCCGCGGCTCCCCTGACGCCTGGGCAAAATTATGCCCGCGGCGGGAGTGGCTTGCTTAGGCACAGCTCGGGCGCTATTCCCTCGGATATCCCGGGTGCATATAAGATGATAATTACGAGTATATTAAGACGGTCGGGACTCCGCCTGATCAATCATTGTATTAAAAAACGCTAAAAGTAACCTTGATGTAACCGGCTAATGCTATGATAACTACATAAAGCCCATATGTGGAATATGTAGCAATTATAGAAATTTATAAAAAGGAGGTTTACAGATGAAGAAACGCAGAATCGGTATCAATATCCTGCTCGCATTGATACTCAGCCTGATGCTGTTCGCGGCTTTTCCCGCGGCCGGCGCTCTGGCGGATGCCCTGCCTGAAGGGGCGACAGACATCAATAGCGGGCCGGATGATAACCCGGGCCTGGAAGGTCAAAGCCTGGGCGGCCAAAGCCTCGACATGCAAATCCAATGCGTGCCTTGCCCGCCCCAAACCATCGGGATTACGGTAAAAAAGACCTGGTCAGGAATTGACGCGGCCAAGGCCCCGGCGGTTACTGTCGTGCTGGAGAAAAAATCGGGCAAGTCCTGGGGAACTGTAGGGACAGCAACACTATCCAATCCAAGCTGGTCTCACACGTTTACAGGGCTAGAAAAAGACAAAACGTATCGGGTGAGGGAATTAACCCTGGATGGCTTTGAATCCAGCATAAGTCCGACAGAATATTCGGGAAGTAAGGATAAGACATTCACCATCACTAACAAGGTCAAGAAGATCAAAATCTGTGTGACGAAGGAATGGTCGGTCAAGCCTGGCAAAGGTTCCACGGCCGTCTTCACGCTCTACTCTAAAGTAGAAGGCGCAGCCTGGGTCGCCGCCGGATCGCCTTTGACCTTGACAACCACAGGCAATGGCCAAACGGTAGTAACAGGCTGCTTTAAGGATCTGCCTTTGATCGACGAGAACGGAAACGCCATTGACTATAAGGTGGAAGAAACCTCTTTTTCTTCGAAAATTGAAGGGTATGATTTTGTCAGCTCCACTGAGGGGCTGAAGGACGACGGCGACAATCAAAAAATCACCTTCGAGAACACCAAGGTCGAGCGAATCGAAGTCAAATTCCAAAAATCCTGGGTGGACTTGGTCAATGCAAGCGCCAACCGGCCTCCTATCATTTTCAACCTCTATGCCA
>JAAYYR010000104.1 GCA_012515255.1 Clostridia bacterium
CGGCCGCCGCATCCGCGGCAGCCGTCTGAGTCCCTGCCGGACGCTGAGGCCGGCGGTTAGCAAAGCGGCCCGCGCCTTGGATCCAGCCCGCAGCGAGGCTGCGGCCAAGCGGCGGGAAAAACCTTACGGCGCTGCTTGGACGGCAGCAGGACTGCCATGAACAAAACAGCGCCCGGCTCTAAGAAGGGCTGTTTGGGGCCTGGTTTTTTGCCGGGGACAAGCTTTACAAAGCAAGCCGCTTTTGCTATAATAAGCGGGTATTTCAGTTGCGATTTCTAGTAAAAAGAAGAAAATAAGGAGAGGGAGAAAGAAAATGAAAAAACTGTTGCTCGTTATGCTGTCCGTAGCCTTGATCTTCGCCTTTGCCGCTTGCGCGCCCGCGGATAATGGAGATACGGCTTTGGATGAACCGCAGGCTTTGACCGCGGATACGATCATCATTGGCCATATCCATATCAATGATGAAGCGGAACAGGGTTATTCCACCGCCCATATCAACGCGATCAATAAAATGGCCGAGACCCTGGGCATCCCCGCCGAGCATGTGATCGGTAAATACAATATCAAGGAAGACAGCTCCTGCGACACTGCTTTGCGCGAGCTGGTGGAAGCCGGCTGCAATATCATCTTCTGCGACAGCTTCGGTCATGAGGACTATATGCTGGAAGTGGCCGAGCAATATCCGGATGTTTATTTCTGCCATGCCACCGGCAATCAGGCGGCTGCCTCCGGACTGGAAAATGTCGCTAATTTCTTCGGCAAGGTGTTCGAAGCCCGTTATCTGTCCGGCATCGTGGCCGGCATGGCTACGGACAGCAATAAGCTGGGTTATGTCACCGCCCAGGAATTCCCGGAATGCGTCAGCGGCCTCTCCGCTTTCTATCTCGGCGCCCGTTCTGTTAACGCCGACGCGACTATGAGCATTATCTACACCAATACCTGGTATGACGTTACCGCCGAAACTCAGGCCGCCCAGGCCCTGATCGACAGCGGCGCTGATGTGCTCGGCCAGCATGCCGACTCTACCGCTACCCAGGGCGCCGCCGAAGCGAATCATGTTTACGGCGTCGGCTACAATACCGATATGGGCGTTGCCGCCCCCAACGCCACCCTGTGCAGCGTGGTTTGGGATTGGTCACCCGCATATATTCATTTTGTCCAGGCTCTGCTTGAGGGCAATGATCCCGGCCGCGACTGGAGCGGCGACCTCGCCTCCGGCATGGTAGATATCGTCTACAATGACGCTTTGCTTGATACGCTTGACAATGCCGCGGAGATCCGCGCCGCTGTTGACGCCGCCCGCGCCGGCATCATCGACGGCAGCATCAAGGTCTTTGCCGGCCCGCTATATGATAATGAAGGCAATGAAGTTGTTGCCGAGGGTGATTTCTTTGACGAATCCGGCGTCGCTTCCGCTCCTTCCTGGTTCCATATCCTGGAAGGCGTAACCGTGATCCGCTAATCGCAAATTGAGGCAAAAGGCAGGACGCCACAGCGTCCTGCCTTTTTTGCGGCATGCCGCGGCTAAAAGATCTGTCTGCCCGGCCGCGTCAAGCAGGATATAATATAAGCGTGCAGAATTGTCTAAATTCAGGGTATTTTGGTGTTGCGCAAGGAAAAAGACAAGCCGCAAAACGCCAAGAGATAAGGCGCGCCGCGGCCAGGCGCTCGGGAAAGAAAAAGCGTATAATTGGAAATGATAAAGCAAGCCGCGCCGGGCGCCGGTTCGGACAATGCGCAAACGGAGGTAGTGCAGACTTGAGTGAGGCAATAGAGATCGCCGTACAGGTCGTCGATCTCAGCAAAAGCTTTGACAAGACTATCGCCAATGACCATATCAGCCTCGATATTCGCCGCGGCGAAATTTTGGCGTTGCTGGGCGAAAACGGCAGCGGCAAAACCACCCTTGTCAATATGCTCGCCGGTATTTATTATCCGGACGGCGGGCATATCCTGGTCAATGGCGAGGAAGTAACGATTCACAGCCCCCGCGACGCTTTTAATCTCGGCATCGGTATGGTGCATCAGCATTTTAAGCTGGTGGATGTGTTTACCGCCGCCGAGAATATTATTTTGGGGCTGCCGGGCGGGCTGAGGATTGACCGCGAAAAAATAGCGGCCTCCATCCGCGACATCTGCGATAAATACGGCTTTGTCCTCGACCCGAATAAGAAAATCTATGAAATGTCCGTCTCGGAAAAGCAGACGGTGGAGATCGTCAAAATCCTCTACCGCGGCGCGGATATCCTTATTTTGGACGAGCCGACCGCCGTGCTGACGCCGCAGGAAACCGAGCGGCTTTTTTCTGTGCTGCGCCGCATGAAGCAGGCCGGTCATGCGGTTGTCATCATCACGCATAAGCTCTCCGAGGTGCTGGCGGTCTCTGACCGCGTGCATATCCTGCGCAAGGGCCGCTTTGCCGGTACGGTCAATACGGCTGAGACAACGATGCTGGAGCTGACCGAAAAAATGGTCGGTCGCGCCGTATCTTTATCGCTGTCCAGGCCCGAGGCTGCCGAGCGGCCGCTGCGGCTTGCGGCCCGCGGTCTCACCTGCGACAATCTTGACCATGTGACGACGCTCGACCATGTCAGCTTCGATCTCTACGGCGGCGAGATCCTCGGCGTGGCCGGCATCGCCGGCTCAGGCCAGCGGGAGCTATGCGAAGCCCTGGCCGGCATGTACCCGCTGCGCGAGGGCCAAATACTCTATTATAGCGCCGACCCGGACGCGCCGGCTTGCGAGGATTTGGCCGGCAAGCCGCCGATGGAAATGATCAGGCGCGGCATCATCATGAGCTTCGTGCCGGAGGATAGATTGGGCATGGGCCTCGTCGCCGGCCTCGATATGACTGATAATGTGATGCTGCGCTCCTATTACCGGGGACGCGGCCCTTTTCTCGACCGCGAAGCGCCGCGCGAGCTGGCGCATCAATTGATCGACCAGCTCAATATCAGCACGCCCGGCGTCAGCACTCCTGTGCGGCTGCTCTCCGGCGGCAATGTGCAAAAAGTGCTGCTGGGCCGGGAGATCGCTTCCTCGCCCCAAGTGCTGATCGCCGCCTATCCGGTACGCGGCCTGGATATTAA
>JAAYYR010000105.1 GCA_012515255.1 Clostridia bacterium
ATATTCCAGCCTTTCTTCTTGCTTTGGAATTAATATATGAAAAGAGAGCCGTTCCTAGAACAGCTCCCCGCAACATAAACTAATTGACAATCATGATTTGCCCGACCTTGGCATCCGGCCCGGCGTGATTTATACGCGGTCGAAGTCCTTGTCTTCAAGCAGGCTGATCCCGGCATCGGTGAGCGCCGCCGTCGCGGCGGCCATATTATCCACCTTGATAATATTAAGCGCCGTGGCCTGATCCATATTATAAAAGGCATAAATATAATCAACATTGATATTGGCGCTGATCAGGATCTTTAAGATATCGTTCAGGCCGCCGGGACGGTCTTCCACCCGCACGACCAGCACCTCGGTCTCCAAAACAGTAAAATCATGCTCGCGCAGAACCCGTAAGGCTGTATCCGGCTGATCAACAATCAGCCTTAAAATGCCAAAATCCGCGGTATCCGCGGCAGATAAAGCATGGATATTGATCTGATGTTTAGCCAGGCATTCGGTAACCGCGATCAAGCGGCCCTGTTTATTTTCCAAAAAAACGGATATTTGTTTTACTGCCATTGGCTCACCCCCATTAAATTTGTCCGCAAAATATAAATTGATTATTAAAAATTATCAAGTATAGCAAGCTCATTATATCACGCGGCCTATGAATAATCAATCGCGTAGCGCATATACTAAAGCCGATTCAAGCAAAGACATTTGCTCAAGCAGGAGGTCAACAATGGACAAGCAGCAATTCCGTCAGGAAAAGCAGGAAAAAAGGCAGCAGCTAAATCAAGAGCATACCGTTCCCTTTGGCGCGCCGCCTCAGCAGCAGCAAAGAGAACAACTGGATCAGGAGACCACAACTCCGCGTAGCGCGCCGCAGCAAAAACAACAGCGCCAGCAGCAGCAGCAAGGGAAAAACTGCGAAACCTGCTAACCACAAGCAAAGAGCCGTTTAACGGCTCTTTTGCTTATAGCGCAACCTCGTGACGCAATGCAAAAAGCGGGGCAAAGCAGCCCCGCTTGACATATTGCTCATAGTTGGGAAAACTCGGTTTACAGGCCGTATTTCTTTTTGAATTTATCGACGCGGCCGCCCTGCTCTACCAGCAATCTTTTCGAGCCGGTATAATAAGGATGGCAAGCCGAGCAAACTTCCACCCGGATATCCTTTTTTGTCGAGCCGGTCTTAAAACGGTTGCCGCAGGAACAAACGACTTCCGCTTCAAAATACTTAGGATGAATGCCTTCTTTCATTATGGTCACCTCTTTTTGCCACATTCCCGGCATTGCAGTATAAATGCCAGCCGAATTATCATATCATACGAAAATCGATTTGTAAAGCGCTTTTTATTTTTGCGCCCCGGTTTGATCCTGATCCTGACCGCGCAGTAATTCCTGCTCTGTCATCGTCTCAAGCAGCTGTTCCTCCAACTGTTCTTTTTGGCAAAAAAACTCTGTCATCAGTTGATAATCCTCCGGCGCGCAGGCGTCGATCTGCTCCTGCAGCAGGTCGATTTCCTCCTCCAGCTCCTGTAACCGCCGCTGCAGGCGCTGCCGCTTCTTGGCCAGCCGCCGCTCCTTGGCCTGCTCTTCCTTGCGCCGCCGGTATTCCTGGCTTGCTTCTGTTTCCGGCGCGGCCTTTGCCATAGGCTGCCGCGGCTCAGCCCGGCCGCTTGCTGATGGCGGCTTGTTTTCCCCGGGCTGTTCCAAACAGCGCATATAGTCGTCATAATTACCCAAAGTCTCCAGCAGACCCTCGGCGCTCAGCGCATAGACGCGATCGGCCAGGCGGTTGATCAGGTAGCGGTCATGGGAAATGGCCAGCACCGTGCCTGGATAATCAAGCAGGGCGTTCTCAACAGCCTCGCGGCTGGCGATATCGAGATGATTGGTCGGTTCGTCCAAAAGCAGCAGATTCGCCGGCTCCAGCATCAGCTTGAGCAATTCAAGGCGGGCCTTCTCGCCGCCCGACAGGCTGTCCAGGCTCTTGTCCACGCTATCGCCGCAAAAAAGAAAGCTGCCAAGTATGGTGCGAATACGAGTCTGAGTCAAAAGGGGGTAGCTGTCCGTCATATGCTCGAGTACGCTTGCCCTGCCGCTTAAACCGCTTTGAATCTGGTCATAATAGCGGGGGATGATATTGACGCCCAGGCGTACTTCGCCCGCGTCCGGGGCAAGCTCGCCGCTGATAATGCGCATCAGGGTGGTTTTGCCGCAGCCGTTAGGCCCGAGAAGGAAAACTTTTTCGCCTTTGCGCAGATGTAAATCCGCCTGCTCAAACAAGAGCCTGCCGCCAAAGCTTTTCGCCACACCAGAAAGCTCCAGCACATCATTGCCGCCGGCGGGCGGCACGCTGAAGCGGAACGCCAAGGTTTTCGCATCCGCCCGCGGCTGCTTTAAATCAAACTTCAGCCGCTCG
>JAAYYR010000106.1 GCA_012515255.1 Clostridia bacterium
CGCGGCAAGCGGAATCATTTAGCCGCCTGCCCACAAAATTAGATGCAGAAAAAGCATAGCCACTCGGCTATGCTTTTTATTGGGCGGATGCTTGTCGGGCAATGTCTTAAAACGTCTGTTCCTCTGCTTGCCGGGGCAAAGATAAAGCAACCGGCTCATCTTCTATATAAGCCTTTTCCGCGGCTAACTGCGCGTTTTGTAATTGTTCTTTAGCTGTTGTCACGGCATTCATTAAACTAAAATACATCTTCTTATAATCCGGCATATTCATCACCTCAAGTTAATTATAGGTCAATTTAACCCTAAAATCAATAGGTCAAAATGACATAATAAGCTTGAGGTGATCGCATGAATAAACGGTTACGTGATTTGCGCCGGGAAAAGGACTATAGCCAGATCAAAATGCAGCAATTAACCGGCATCGATCAAAGCGATTATTCCAAAATTGAGACCGGCAAACGTTATTATACCGTCGAGCAATGCAAGAGAATTGCTTTGGCTTTAGCCACCAGCACCGATTATCTGCTGGGGCTGACTGATGAAAAAACTCCATACCCCAGAGCCAGATAAAACAGATCCCGTACCGTTCCGCTATATGGCATCCCCAACGCTTTTCAGCGGCAGCGCCGGGGTTTTCTTTGCTGATCACGCGGCAAGCGGAATCATTTAGCCGCCGGCCCACAAAATTAGATGCATAAAAAGCATAGCCACTCGGCTATGCTTTTTTTTGCTATTGGCCCGGTCTAGTGACAAACGGCAGCGTTTAGCCCATGGTGGCGATCAATACCGCCTTGATCGTATGCATACGGTTTTCCGCCTGATCAAAGACCTTGCTATTATCGCTGAGGAATACCTCATCCGTGACTTCGCGTATATCATAACCCAATTCCATTTGCCGCCGCGCCATGGTCGTCTCAAAATCATGGAAGCTGGGCAGGCAGTGAAGGAAGATGCATTCCGGATTGCCTGTTTGCGCCATCAGCTCAGCGGTGACGCGAAAGGGTGTCAGCATCTTTACCCGCTCGGGGATTTTCTCCTCCTCGCCCATGGAGGCCCAGATATCGGTGTAGACAGCGTCCGCGCCCAGCAAAGCATCTGGGTCGTCCGTGATCGTAAATGTGGCGGCGGTGGCTCCGGCGCCGCTGTCCCGCGCAGCCTGTTCGCATAAAGCCAGCACCTCATGCGCGGGGCTTAATTGGGGCGGGCCGTAGCCCACATAATCAATACCGAGCTTGGCGCAGATATACATCAGGGCATAAGCGACATTATTGCGCGTATCGCCGCAAAACACCAGCTTTACCCGGTTGATCGGTTTTTTGACGCATTCCTCAATGGTCATAATATCGGCCAGGGCCTGCGTCGGGTGGTCGATATCGGTCAGGCCGTTCCAGACCGGCACGCCGGCATAGCGCGCCAGATCCGCCACCACCTGCTGATGATAGCCACGGTACTCGATGCCGTCATAGTAGCGGCCAAGAACCTTGGCCGTGTCGGCCAGCGATTCTTTTTTGCCCATCTGGGAGCTGGCGGAATCAAGAAATGTCACGGCAGCGCCCTCATCCGCCGCCGCCACCTCAAAAGCGCAGCGGGTACGGGTGGAGGTCTTCTCAAACAGCAGCACGATATTTTTACCCCGGAGCCGTGGCTCGCGGATGCCGGCGCGCTTTTGCTGCTTCAAATCCCGCGCCAAATCCAGCAAATAGCGCACTTCCTGCGGATTAAAATCATTGATGGAAAGAAAGCTCCTGCCCTTGAGATTCACTGCCATTTCGCCAACCTCTTCTCCGTATAAATTATCTTTTATTTTCAGAGATGATTAAGTAAGCCCTATTATAGCATATGTATCCGCAAATGGGAATAGGCATTTTTATAAATTTCTGTATTATAATTATACTAACATTGCCGCGGGCGCGGTAAAGAAAAACCCCGCTGCGGGCGGCAAATAAATTTGACAAAGAGCGCCGCAGGCTTTAATCTATTATTAAAACTATAGCAGAAGCCGAAGACGGCCATACTATAGCTTGACCTTATCCGGGGAAAGGGTATGCCATGAAAAAAAAGACGCGCCTATTGCTTAGCCCAAAATCGCTTTTGCTTATTGCTTTGCTATTGCTGCCGCCGCTGGCGCTTTGCGCCTGCGATGGCTTGGGCAATGACTCCGGTGACGGCGTCGGCAGCGGCCGTCTGACCGAGCTGGAAACCGTTTATCTCGGCGTAATCCTGCCCGGCGCGGGGCAAGGCGCGCCGCAAGAAGGAGCTGCCGAAGCAGGGGATGCGGCTGTTGACGACGAAGCGCAGCCGCAAAGCCAAATCGGCACGGCAGCCACTGCCACGACGCTTGATTATGAGGCGGCGCGGCAGGCGCGCATCGCCATGGAGCTGGCCGCCGATATCGTCAACAATAGCCATGATCTCGATTGGGATCTGGCGCGCGGGGCAGGGCTTGCCAATTATGGCCAGGCAAAAATCGAGCTGATATTCCGTGATAGCGGCAATAGCGCCGAAGCTGCCGCCGAAGCCGCCACCGAGCTGATCGGGCTTGGCGTGCCGCTGCTGATCGGCGCCATTGATGCGCATCTGACCGCTGCCGCCGCCGCGCCCGGCAATCTGCATGGCGTGCCGCTGATCTGCGGCTCAGCCCAAGACGCGGCCCTGACCGACGGCAGCTACCGCTTTGCCGCCACCTTCAACCGCATCGCCGCGCCGGATAGTGTGGAAACGGCTTTATTCCTCGACTATCTCAATCAAATGAATCTGACTAAAAATGCCGGGATCAAAAAAATCGCCATTGCTTATGCTGACAGCGATTCAGCCAACCACACACTGAGCGTGCTGGAGTCGGCGCTGGCCAAGACAAATTTACAGGTTGTGGCGCGGATATCTTATCAACCGGGCGCCGCCGACTTAAGCGAGGAGGCCTCGCGCGTGGTCAAGAGCGAACCGGACGCGGTGTTCCAGATCAGCGGCCCGGATAATCTGATCAATTTTGCCAATTTCTACGCCGCGGCCAAATTCCGGCCCACAGCGGTATTTTGCTATGGCGAGGGCTTTGTCGGCAATAATTTCGCCGCCTTGACCAATGACAAGGGCCTGGATTTTTATTTCGGCGCCATAATCCGTCCTGATGTACATGAGCAGGAGCCGGCCGCGGACGCGGACGCGCAATTAGACCCGGCGGGCGACGCTGAACAGCCGCAGCTAAATGGCGAAGAAGCCCCGGAAAACGGCGAATCAAGCCGGCCCGCTCAAACGCCGGAGCAGCGCCGTCAACTGGCCGGCGAATTATTCCGCTATCTCAACGGCTTATACCGCGAGCGCGCCGGCGTCGATATGAGCAGCGCGGCATTGCTGGAATTCGCGGCCGTGATCATAGCCGCTCAGGCGGTGGATATGGCCGGTACCAGCGACAGCGATGCTTTAAGCTCTTTGCTCAAAAAAGCACCCTTCCCAGCGCCCTATCTGTATTCCGGCAGCATTGCTTTTGACGCCAGCGGCCAAAACAGCGTCAGCCCGGAATATGTGGCGCAGCTCAAGGACGGCCGCTATACCTATGCCTATTAGCGGCAGAACCTCTGCCGGTTAGAAACAAGATTTAGCGGCCAAGAAAAAGGGTATTCGCCCTCATTCGCGAATTATAGTCAATTGTGTCCCATGCGGACAAGCGGTCATGGGAGCGGATCCGGCCTGGTGGCCGGCCCGGACTTCAAATCCGGCGCGAGGCGGCGATCCCGTCTCAGGTGTGTTCGATTCGCACACGTTCCCGCCACATAAAGCACCCCAGGCTTCAAGCCGGGGGTGCTTTTTATGCCGCGATTGCCAAAAGTGGCTGCGGCCTGATGCGAGCACGAACAAAGGCCAAATGGCGCGGCGCGGTCGTGGCGGTTATAAGAATTTTTAGCCTTTTATTATTGTCGGCGCTGATATGGGCCATACTATAAAAATAAATAGGGGAGTTGATCCGGCAAAAATGAGCCGCGCCGACGGTCGGGGAGGGCTGAATGAAAATCAAACAGATAACGCTGGCCATTATACTCATTGTCGTCTGGCTGGCTTTGCATCTCGTGCTGTATTTTTGGTTCAAATAGGGCGGTGTCGGGAGGTCGGGCCGCCCATACTTAAACTTCCGCAAATATACAAACCCCCGGCAACCGCCGGGGGGATAAATCTGAATCCGTAAGAGGCCAAACGTCTATGGCAGCGGATTATACAGAGGCCAAGAAGCCCGTGAGCTGCGCCGCGCTTAGCCGCCCTTGCCGCAGAAGCGCCGCTCGCCCACACGTTGCGTCAGCTTATGCCCGTCCATATACTCAAGCAGCGCGAGGGTATACTTGCGATTGGTGCCGAGCAGCTCGCGGATATCGCCCGCGGCAAAGCCGGCCTCGCTCTCCTCAGCCTTTAGTCTGCGCCAGGCCTCGCGCGGCGCCTCGCCGCTGAAATAGAATTCGCCTGCTTTGATCAGCGACCCCTGCTCCAGCAGATATTGCAATAGCTCCTCCGCCTCTTTGGCCGCAATGCGCAGCCCCGCGGTCAGCTCGCCCCAAGCCGGCGGGGCAAAAAGCCGCTCCTCATAGGCGCGCAGCAATTGCTCGGCCTGCTCTTGCTGTGGTTTGCTCAGCCGCGGCGTGAAATCGGCCAGCGCCAGCAGCGCGCCGTCTCCGGCCAGCTTGATCTGCTCCCGCCATAGCTCGAGCAGGGCGCTCATTTGCTTGACCGTAAATCCGGCGAAAAATTTTCCCCGCAGCTCAGGGAGGGGATAGCCGGCGCGCAGCGGATGACTGCCGTGGAAATCCGCCAGCCATTGGCGCAGCCGCGCCAGCTTTTGCTCGACCAGCTCCGCCGACAGCCATTGCTCCTCGGCGTCGACGCGCAGCGTCATCAGGCGCCCGTCCGCGCTCAATTCAGCGAGTTGAATCGCAATCTCCGCCGCGGGCAACTGCGCCGCTGCGGCGGCAGCCGCTAAATTAAGCGGCTTAGCCTCGCGGTATAAGATATCGGCCAGCAGATCGCCGCCGCTGCCTTGAATGCGGGCCGTAAGGGCGGCAATCACCTCCGGATGATAGCGCTTATGGCGCGGCGGCCGCGGATCGAGCACAGTGGCCCCGCCCAGGGTATGCATGGGCGAATAAGAGCGCAGCACCAGCTTATCGCCGTTTAAGGGCGGCAAGGGCGTTTCCAGCTCCAGTTGTGCAAAACAGCTCATGCCGGGGAGCAATTCCTCGCGGTCAAGGAGATTGACGCGCGCCAATGCCTCTGAGGTGCCATGATGCACGCGCAAACGCGAGCGCTGGCCCAGCGGCTTCACCGTTTCCAAAAGCCTCAGCTCTATATCGAGGCGATGACTTTCGCGCAAAAGCCCCGGCTCGGCCAGCCAACCGCCGCGCGGCGATAAAGCGGCCTCCACGCCGGAGAGATTGACCGCTGTGCGCTGCCCGGCCACTGCTTCGGCTACTTTCTCATTATGCACCTGCAGGCTGCGGATGCGCGCCTCACGCCCGGCGGGCCACAGCTCCACCTTTTGCCCCTCGCGCAAGCTGCCGCTCCATAGCGTGCCTGTGACTACAGTGCCGAAGCCTGTCTTGCTGAAAACACGGTCTATGGGCAGCCGCGCATGGCCGGAAAGCGGCTTGGCGGCCACAGTGGCGGCGATGCGCGTCAGCGCCTGCTTCAGCTCTTCCATGCCCTGTCCCGTATAAGCGGAGGTGATGATGATCGGCGCATCTTTTAAGCTCGTATTGGCCAGCAGCTCCGTCACCTGCTCATGGATCAGTTCCAGCCATTCCTCGTCCACCAGATCCGCCTTGGTGATCACGGCGACGCCTTTGGTGACGCCCAGCAGATGGAGGATATGCAAATGCTCCTCTGTTTGCGGCATCACACCCTCGTCGGCGGCGATTACGAGCATCACCATATCGATGCCGGCCACGCCGGCCAGCATATTTTTGATAAAGCGCTCATGCCCCGGCACATCGATCAGCCCCAGGCGCAGGCCGCCCGGCAGGGCGAGCGGCACAAAACCCGGCACTATGGTCATGCCGCGCTTTTTTTCTTCCGGCAGGCGGTCGGTGTTGATGCCGGTCAAAACGGCGGTCAGTTCGGTTTTGCCATGATCGACATGCCCGGCCGTGCCGACGATGATATGCGTATTGTCTGCCAAATGCATGCTGTCCGCCATGAGGCTTCCTCCTCTTTTCTTTGATCTGCCGCGGCGGGGATGTATCCCCGATACAAATCAGACGGCCTGTTTAAGCCGCGCCAGGCGGCTACATCAACGCTTAATACGGCCGGGGCGCTTATTTTCGCGCCGCAGCGCAGTATCTGGCGATCAGGGCGGCTGCCGTCGCCAGATCAGCGTCGCTCATGGTGCGCGGATCAAGCATCAGCTTATCCTCGCGGATATAGGCCATCAGCGGCGGATCACCGCGGCGCAGGGCAGCCATCAGCCGCTGCGCCTTGAGATGCGGCGAGACGACTTCCAGCAAATAGGCCGGCAATTCTACGCCGGGCAGGGAGCCGCCGCCGGTTTCGGAATTGCCGCGTACGACTTCCACAGAAAAGAGCTGCTGCTTGGGGTCTTGCCGGCGCAATAGCGCGGCCAAAAGCTCGGCCCGCTCAGCCAACTGGGGCAGGGGCGCCGTAAGCATGGCCACGGTGGGAATCAATTGCTCCGCCTCGCCGCGGCGGTAAATATGCAGCGTGGCCTCAAGAGCCGCGATCGTAAATTTATCCACGCGCAAGGCGCGGATCAGGGGGTTTTTCTTGATTTTCTCAATATAGCGGCGGCGGCCGAGAATAAGGCCTGCCTGCGGCCCGCCCAGCAGCTTGTCCCCGGAGCAGGTGACAATATCCGCGCCGGAGCCGACCACGTCGGCGACAAGCGGCTCCTCGCCGATATGCCGCGCCGCGAGGGGAAAGATGCAGCCGGCGCCCAGATCATCCATCATCGGGATGCCGTGATCGCGGGCCAGCGCCGCCAAATCAGTGGTCTTGACCGCCTCATGAAAACCGGTGATGCGGAAATTGCTGGGATGCACCTGCATAATCATTTTCGTGCGATCACCGATCGCCTCCGCGTAATCACTGAGCCGGGTGCGGTTGGTCGTGCCGACCTCCACGAGGCGCACGCCGCTCTTTTTCATGATATCGGGAATGCGGAAGCTGTCGCCGATCTCCACCAACTGGCCGCGGGAGACAATAGCCTCGCCGCGCTTGGCCAGGGTATCCAGCACCAGCAGCACTGCCGCTGCATTATTATTGACGACCAGCGCGTCCTCAGCGCCGGTGATATCCTTTAATAGCTGCACCACATGGCTGTAGCGGCTGCCTCTTTTGCCCGTTTCCAGCGCCAGCTCCAGATTGCAGTAGCCGCGGGCAATATCGCCCACCGCCGCCACAGCTTCCGCGGCCAAGGGCGCGCGGCCAAGATTGGTATGCAGCACCACGCCGGTGGCATTGATCACCGCTTTCAGCGAGGGCCGGACTTTGGCGCGGTAGATATCCCGGGTCAGCGTCAGCGCCTGCGCGAATAATAGTCCCCGGTCGCTGATCAGCGGCTGGCCGCCTTTGTGCAGCTCTGTTAGCGATTCGCGCAGCCGCTCCACCGCCTCTTTGGCGCTTTCGGCCAAAAGCGGCTGATTCAGCCCCTCTTTTTCCAGGGCAAGCAATATTTTATCTACCTTGGGCAGCATTGACAGATCCATGTTTTCCTCCTTGAGGCTATGGTTTGCGCCTTATTATATCATATCATCCCTTGGATTACCAAGACTTTTAGCCATGCGGCGGTATACAGCCGGCCCTGCCTGGCGCGCCGCCGCCAGCAGGCCGGGCGGCAGAAAACCCCGGATGCCTGGTAGCTGTCCGGGGTTTGTGGCAATGAGCGCTTGGGGCGCCTAGATGAGCGTCGCCGGGTCGGCGGGCGCGATTTTCAGCTCAAACCAAAATGTACTGCCCTCGCCGACTTTGGAGCGGACGCCATAGCGCGCGCCATGCTGACGCAGGATGCCCGCGACAATGGAAAGACCCAGCCCGCTGCCGCTATGCCCGGCCGGCGAAGGGCCGGTGCGGTAGTAGCGCTCCCAGATATGCGGCAAATCCTCGGGCGCGATGCCGCAGCCATGGTCGCCGACCTCGAGCCGCATCATGTCACCCTCAAGGCTTTGGCGCACTATGATCAGCTTATCCGGGCCGATATGCGATAAGGCATTATTGAGCATATTGCCCACCGCTTGCAGCAGGCGGCCCTCGTCGCCGCTGATCCAGGCCTCAGGAAGGGCGTCCAGCCGGATATGATAGCCCTGAGGCTCGATCAGATGATTATAATTGCTGATAAAACCCGTCAGGGATTCGCTGAAATCAAAGATGCGCACATGCAGCTTGCTCACGCCGGCGCTGATGCGGGAGACGTCGAGGATATCATTGACCAGGCCGCGCAGGCGGTCAACTTCGCCCACAATCACATCGACGCTTTCGCGGTGATCCTCGGCCGGGAAATCGCGCATATATTCCGCATAGCCCGCGATCATGGTCAGCGGCGTGCGGATATCATGGCTGATGTTGGCGATCAGCTCTTTTTGCAGCGTATCGGTGCGGGAAAGCTCGGCGGCGGCATAATTCAGGGTCTGGGCCAGCTCGCTGATCTCGGGATAGCTGCCGGCCGGGAAATTGCCGGTGAGATCGCCGGCGGCCAGGCGCTTGGCAGCGGCATTGAGGCGGCTGATCGGCCGGGACAGGCGGCGGGCGATCAGCAGGCTGATCACCAAGGCCATGACCACAAGCAGGGCAGTGGTGATAATCAGCTGGATGCGCAGCGTGGCGACTGTCGCGGTCACAGGGGTGATGCTGGAATTGAGCAGCAGAAAATAGGTGTCGCCGGCTTCATTCTTCGTCAGCCTGGCATAGACAAGGCTCTTGGAGAGGCCTTCGTCTTTGGTCATGGCGAACTGAGGCAAGGCCTGATCGCCCGCCTCATAAGCGCCGAAGCGCACCCGGGTAAAAATCTCCATGAAGCCGTCGTTTTCCGCTGCCTTGGCCTCGCGGTAAAAACGGGCGATCTCCTGATCATCCACATGATGGATAATGCAGTCGCCCAGCAGATCGGCTGAGGCGGCCTCCTGCGCGCCGTAAACAAGGCCGGCCTCGCTTTCCAGGGCATAGACGCGGATGCAAAGATTGAAATGAACCGCCACATTATTGACATAATCCCTCAAGTCTTCGCGGTTGATATTTAAGGCAATCGCGCTATAGGCAGCCTCGATTTGCTGCTTTTTGACCCGCTCATAAAAAGTATCTAAATAGACAATTTGGAACAGCCATAAAAAGACGACCATAATGAGGGTGAAAATAAGGAAATAGATAAAGATGCGCCAACGCAGCGTCAGGGGCGGCCCTGCATGGCGTTCGAGCCGCAAGCGGCGGCGCAGCCGATTGAGCCGGCCCGGCCCGCAATCATCAGGCAATGGCGGCGTAGCCGGCTGATCCGGTTCCTCTGCCGCGATATACGCGCTTTTTGTTGCTTCTGTCATGCTTGCTCCTTTAGTCCTGGGGTTTGCCATCAGCTGCCGCTGATTGCGCCATCCCGACCGGCTCTACTTCCGCCATCCCGACCGGCCCTACTTCCGCTATCCCGGCCGGCTATACCGCCCCTGAACGCCTTGTTCAGCCCTCAAAGCGGTAGCCCACGCCGCGGATGGTAACCACATAATCGCGATAAGGCCCCAAGGCAAGCCGCAGCAGCTTGATATGCGTATCCAATGTGCGGTCGTCGCCGAAATAATCATAGCCCCAGACCTGGCTGATCAACTGCTCGCGCGTCAGCGCCCGCCCGCGGTTTTTCGCCAGATAAGTCAGCAGGTCATACACCTTGGGCGAAAGCTCATTGCGCTCGCCGTCGATAAAGACCAGCCGCGCCGCATAATCGATCACAAGGCCGCCGAACTGGTCCTGGTCATGGTCCTCCTCGCGGCGCTGGCTGCGCGAGAGGATGGCGTTAACGCGCAGCATCAGCTCGCGCGGGGAAAAGGGCTTGACCAGATAATCGTCAACGCCCAACTCAAACCCGTGGATTTTATCGTATTCCTCACCGCGCGCCGAGAGCATCAGCACCGGGGTCTGCTTAACGCGGCGCAATTCGCGGCAGACGGCAAAGCCGTCCAGCTCCGGCATCATGATATCAAGCACGATCAGGTCAAAATCCTCGTCCCTGGCCTTCTCCAGGGCTTCCATGCCGTCCGCCGCTTCCTCCACGCCATAGCCCTCAAATTCCGCGTATTTGCGGATCAGGGCGCGGATTTTGGCCTCGTCGTCGACAATGAGCAGCCGCCCTTTGCCCGGATTATGATTTATTTCCGCATTCATCTGCATACTCCTTTGCTTGCGTATTTTTTGCCGTTCCCGGCTGCGCCTGCCTGTCCCGCTCCCGGCCGTTTATAGCGCTATTTGGCCGCGATGGCCTGGCCGCCGGAACTATTCGGCACCTTGCCGTAGAGGGTGATAGTCATTTCCTTGATTTTGCCGTTGCGGGAGATTACTATTTCGATTATATCATCCGCCTGATGGCCGGAGATGATATCCACCACCTGCTGCGCCTCGCTGACGGCCTCGCCGTCGATGCTGACGATGCGGTCACCGCTTTGCAGCCCGGCATACTCGGCATTGGAACCGGCCGTCACCTGCAGTATATAGCAGCCCAGCTCATCGACGCGATAGCTCGTCGCCGTGCGCTCGTCGCCGATGGTGAGCAGGGATACGCCAAGCGTGACGCCGCGGCTGGCGACATAGCCGTAATGGAGCAAATCCTCGATCACCGGTTTCAGGTCATTGATGGGCAGGGCAAAAGCCAGCCCCTCGACGCCGATATCGCTGGCCTTGGCATTGACCATGCCGATCAGCTCGCCCTGGGCGTTAAACAGGCCGCCGCCGCTATTGCCGCTATTGATCGCCGCATCAGTTTGAATCACATTAAATGTGCGTTTCTGGGCGATGGTCACCTCGCGGTCCAGTGCGGAGATGATACCGCTGGTTACCGAGCCGCCGAGCTCGCCCAGGGGATTGCCGATCGCCACAACCCGGTCGCCCACAACCAGGTCGTCGGAGTTGCCCATCACGGCCACGGTCAAACCCTCGGCCTCGATTTTGAGAATCGCCGTATCGCTTTGCTGGTCGCCGGCCACGATAACCGCCGGGTAGATTTCGCCATTACGCAAATTGACGGAGACGCTTTGCGTATCGGCGATCACATGATAGCAGGTAAGGATATAGCCGTTGTCGCTGATAATCACGCCGGAACCGGCCGCCGGAACCACATATGAGGACGGGCCGCCAAAAAAATTCCAGCCATTGACCTCGGTTTCCGTATTGATCTCCACCACCGCATCAGCCGCCAGCCGGCTGACAGCCGCCACAGAAAGCTCATTGCCCTCCGTCACCTGCGACCGAGTATCCACGCTGCGATACAGCACAACGCCGCCTGTCTCCTCCAGCATGGCGGTAAAAGAATTTTCAATCCTGCTTTCCAGCCGTTCGGCGGCGAGCGCCGCGCCGATCAAGCCGCCGCCTACGCCGACCAGAACAAGGACGAGGACGCCAAAAGCGATGATTAGCGCCAGATACTGCCCGCCCGCAGCATGGCTCTCGCGGCGTAACCGGCGTTTTTTTGCTTGCCCTGCTGCGCTTTGCTCCGCGCCCTGCGCTGCTGGCTGCGGCCCTGTCGCGCCTTGCTCCGCGCCCTGCGCTGCCGGCTGCTGCCCTGCTGCGCTTTGCTCTGCGCCCTGCGCTGCCGGCTGCTGCCCTGCTGCGCCTTGTTCCGCGCCCTGCGCTGCCGGCTGCTGCCCTACCACGCTTTGCTCTGCGCCCGGCGCTGCACCCTGCTGGCCTGCCACGCTTTGCTCCGCGTCCTGAGCTGCCGGCCGCTGCCCTGTCGCGCTTTGTGCCGACAATCTCCATTCCTGTTGATTTTTTTCTTCAGCCATTTATTGATGCCTCCTATATTTCCCGCGGGCGAATGCCTTGTTCAGAAACTATGGCTGTAGCATAGCCCTGTTTTGTGACAAATATTTGAAGGGGCAAGAAATATCTGCTGAATTACCCGCTTTTTCTCATTTTGCGGGCTGAGATTTTGCTTATCCTGTCTAAAACAGGCGCTTTTGCCCTTGCCAAGGCCGGTCAAAGGAAATTATTCATGCTTCTTGCGCCGCGCGCCGCTTTCTTCTATAATTATATCATAATGGGAGCCGGATCGGGCGTATAAATCCAGCCCGCCGCCCCAAAGGAGGAACAAGCATGTCAATTGCTGATCAGCTCTTTATCGCTAATTGCCGCGACATACTTGAGCAAGGCGTCTGGGATAAAGGCGGACAGGTGCGGCCCTGCTGGGATGATGGCAGCCCGGCCTATACAATCAAGCGCTTCGGCCTGGTCAACCGCTATGAGCTCAGCCGGGAATTTCCTCTCCTTACCCTGCGCAAGATTAATTTCGCAGCTGCTGTTGATGAAATTCTCTGGATCTGGCAAAAAAAGTCGGCCAATGTGCGGGATCTTAATTCGCATATCTGGGACGCCTGGGCGGATGAGAACGGCAGCATCGGCAAAGCCTATGGCTATCAGCTCGCGGTTAAGCATTGTTTCCCCGAGGGGGAGATGGATCAAGTGGACATGCTGCTGCATCTGCTGCGGCATAATCCGCTCTCGCGGCGGATGGTGAGCAATATTTTTGTCCACAGCGATCTGGCGGAGATGCGGCTTTATCCCTGCGCTTATAGCCTGACCTTAAATGTCAGCGGCAGCCGGCTCAACGCCATCCTCAATCAGCGCTCCCAGGATATGCTGGTGGCTAATAATTGGAATGTGGCGCAATACGCGGCGCTTGTGCTGATGTTCGCCCAGGTTTCAGGCCTTGAGCCCGGCGAGCTGGTACATGTGATCGCCG
Organism: Clostridia bacterium; assembly: GCA_012515255.1. GTDB lineage: Bacteria > Bacillota > Dehalobacteriia > UBA4068 > UBA4068 > HGM13862. The sequence goes on from JAAYYR010000106.1 coordinate 12,920, forward strand.
ACGCCCATATCTATGACCGCCATATCCCGCTGGTGGAGAGGATGCTTTCTTTGCCTCCCTATGAAGCGCCGCAACTTGTCATGGACGAAGCGATACGCGATTTCTACGCCTTCCGGCCGGAGCATTTCCGGCTGATCAATTATCGCTATCATGAAGGCCCGGGCAAAATACCGGTAGCGGTGTAGGCCGGGCCCGGCCGGATAAAGCGCGAAGCAGCCGGCCCTTACAGTCGCCGGGCACATGGCGTTGCTGGCGAATGAGCAGGCGGGCCCATCACTGATCAAGAAGGAGTATTGAGCGGATGAACTTAATCGCAGCGGCGGATCAAAACTGGGGCATCGGCTATCAGGGCCAACTGCTTTGTCATGTGCCGGCGGATTTGCGCCGCTTCAAAGAGCTGACCTGCGGCAAAACAGTGGTCATGGGCCGCGCCACCCTTGAGAGCCTGCCCGGCGGCCGGCCCCTGCCGCAAAGGCGCAATATCGTGCTCAGCAGCAGCCTTGAGCCCTGCGGCGCGGCCCAGGGCTGCCAAGTGGCTGTGGATTTGCCGCGGCTGTTCGAGGCGCTCTCCCGCTATGATAGCGAAGATATTTTTATCATCGGCGGCGCGCAGCTGTACCGCGATTTGCTGCCTTATTGCCGCCGCGCCTATATCACCCGCCTGCTGGCGGCATACCCGGCCGACCGCCATTTGCCCGATCTTGATCAATTATCAGGTTGGCGCCTGACGAGTCAATCCCCATTGCAGCGGCATGGCGAGATCAGCTATCGCTATTGCCAGTATGAAAACGCCGCCCCATTGGCGCTGCCTAAGCAGCCTTGGCTGCCGCAAACATAACCGCCCCTTGCGCCGCGCCTCCTAGATTGCCGCTGCCTTGCGCGGCCCGCTGATCCTGTTTGCCGCTTTTTCCCTACTTCTGAAGGAGCCTGTGCCATGGATATCGTTAAGCCCATTATTGATCATCTGCTGTACCCGCTGATGGAAGCGCGGCGCGGCAACCGCATCCGCGAATACCTAGCCGAGCTGCAAAGCAGCGAAAACGCGCCGCCGCACGAGCTGGCCGAGCTGCAAAACAGCTGTTTGCGGCGGCTGCTGCGGCATTGCGTCGAACAGGTGCCGGCTTACCATGAACAACGCTCTTTGCTGCCGTTGATCGAGAGCGACCCCCGGGCGGCCTTGGCGGAGTTCCCCATCCTTAGCAAAGAAAGATTCCGCGCCGACCCCGAAAGCTTTATCGCCGCAAACGCCGACCGAACCAGACTAATCGCCAATACCTCCGGCGGCAGCAGCGGCAATCCGCTGCAGTTTTATCTCGACCGCGCAACCGTGGAGCATTATGAGGCGGCGCGCTGGCGGGGCCTTAGCTGGTACGGCATCAGCCCGGGCAGCCGTTGCCTCATGATCTGGGGCAATCCCTTCGAGCTGAACCGCCTGGCTGAACGCCGCTTCCGCATCAGCGAGCGCTGGCTAAAGAACCGCCGCATCATCCCCGCCTATGATCTTGACCCGCGAGCAATAAAAGCGCATCTGCGGCTGATGCGCCGCTATGCGCCGGAATATCTCTACGGCTATGCCGGGGCGCTGACGCTTTTAGCCCGCCTGATGCTCGAACAGGGGCTGGCCTGCCCCGTCCCCTTGAAAGCCGTGGTCTCGACCTCGGAGACGCTGTATGCAGCGCAGCGCGAGCTGATTGAGCGCGCTTTTGTCGCGCCCGTGGTCAATGAGTACGGCGCGCGCGACGGCGGCATCATCGCTTATCAATGCGCAGCCGGCGGCCTGCATCTTGCGGCTGAGAATCTCGTGGCCGAGGTGATCGACCTTGGCGACCGCCAACTGCTGCCGCCGGGGCAAAAGGGTCTGCTGCTGCTCACTGATCTGCATAATTTCGTCCAGCCGCGGCTGCGCTATCAGATCGACGATGAAGTGATCCTGGCTGAAGCGCCCTGCACCTGTGGCCGCAGCCTGCCGCTGATCGCCGACATCCTCGGCCGCGAAGATGATATTTTCCTCACTGTCACGGGCCGTTTCGTTCATGGCGTGGCCTTTGCCAACTGCATCAAGCGTCTGCCGGAGGTGGAAGCCTTCCAGATTCGCCAGCGCGCGCCGGAGCATGCCCATCTGCTGCTCGTCGCCAAAGACGGATTGCAGCCGCCGGGTCTGGCCGGTGTGCTGCGCGATTTCCAGACGCTGCTGCCCGGCAGCGATATCACCTGGGAGCTGGTGAAGCAAATCCCCTGGAGCAACTCCGGAAAGTTGCGCTATACGGTGCGCGAATTCCCCCTGCCTTAAGCTTATGGCTTAAGGCGGGACAGCGGAAAGGCAGGGATTGTTTCCATCAAGCAAAAACCCTTGACAGCATCTGGTCAAGGGTTTTTTATGCGGCAGACCCGGCATATGCGAACTAAAATCTGCCGCCAAGCTGTCAAGTAATTATGCTTGACGGCGTTAAATGCTGTACTGCGGCATAAACAGCCGCCTAGATAATTCGCCACTCCAGCAATAAAAAGAAAATCAGCAATTGCAATAACAGCAATAGCGGCAGGCCGATGCGGAATTTAGGCTTTTTCGTCTTATGCCGGTACAGCCGCGACCCGGCCAAAGCCCCGGCGCTGCCGCCCAAGACCGCCATAAGCAGTAAAGTCCGCTCCGGGATACGGCGGCCATGTTGCCTGGCCCGCGTCTTATCTACGGCAAAAAGAATCAGGGCCGCAATATTTATCGCCAGCAGATATCCCGCCAGCCATAGCCAAGGCCTCATATCGCGATTTCCTTCCCTGGCCGGCCTGCTCCTGCCGGGCCGGCTATAGCCATTGCCGCCCCATTCGCCGCCAACCGCTATGCAGCGCCGCCTAATCCGCGGCCACTGCCGCCTGCAATACCGTATTGGCGA
>JAAYYR010000107.1 GCA_012515255.1 Clostridia bacterium
ACGCTACCTGGTGGATTCGCCAGGCCATCACGCGCGCCATCGCCGACCAGGCCCGCACCATCCGCATCCCAGTGCATATGGTGGAGACGATCAATAAGCTGATCCGCATCCAGCGCCAGTTAATCCAAGAACTAGGCCGCGACCCCATCCCGGAGGAAATCGCCGAGGAAATGGATATCCCGGTGGAACGGGTGCGCGAAATCCTTAAAATCTCTCAGGAGCCTGTATCGCTGGAAACACCGATCGGCGAAGAAGAAGACAGCCATCTTGGCGATTTTATCGAGGACGAAGACGCGCTGGCGCCGGCGGAAGCAGCGAGCTTCTTCCTGCTGCGCGAGCAGCTTGACGATGTGCTGGGTACGCTGACCCCGCGTGAGAAAAGAGTGCTGCAACTGCGTTTTGGCCTGGAGGACGGCCGCAGCCGCACTCTGGAGGAAGTCGGGCAGGTCTTCGGCGTTACGCGCGAGCGTATCCGCCAGATTGAGGCCAAGGCGCTGCGCAAACTGCGCCATCCCAGCCGCAGCAAAAAACTCAAGGATTATTTGGATTAATTCGAGCATATGATATAATAAGGGCGGCCATGGGCCGCCCTTTTCACATACCGCGAAGGAAACAATACTCTATCCCACCGCTGGAAAATGCTGCCGTAAAGCCAATTCCCCGGTGGCGCCGACCATGCAAAGACCAGCGCAGATATACATCTAGGGAGGTTTTATTTATGCCTGTAGCTCAACGGGGGAAAATCATTTTTATGTGCCTCTTAATCCTGCTGCTTATCTGCGTGGCGTCAGGCTGCGGCCCCCAGGCAGAGCAAAATGACGCCATCGTTCCGCTCACCGCCGAGGAATTGGCCTATTTTAACGGCGACTATTTTTTCAATGGCGAGGCCTATCCCAATATCCGCAACCAATTTTTAATCTCGCTTTACGCTGCGCCGCAGGATATTGATCTCTTTGGCCTTTTTTATGTCGGTAGCGGATTGCCGGAAGAAATCACCGCTGCGGAAATCGCGGCCGTAATTGCCGCCAATGGTTGGGGTGAGCAGCCTGATTGCCACTGCACCAAGAATAGCCGCCCTAATATGGACGCTGTCCTTGGCGAGCATATGGGGCTGAATCTGGCCGAAACCAATGGCGTCGGTCTGGAGAAGTTTACATATCTTGAGGAGTACGACGCCTATTATGTTTTCCACGGCGACACCAATTACCGGCTAACGATCACTTTTTCCCGCGGCGAGCGCCAGGGCGACCTGATACGCTTATATTATAGCGACGATTTCATGGCCGACGGCGACAAGGTGCTGACGCTGCGACAGCAGGGCAACAGCTATTTATTTGCCGCCAATCAGATGGTGGAACCTGCGCTGACATCCGTAGCCGACCCGGAGGGCGTTGTCGCGGCGGATATCGATGTGCCGGAGGCGGTGCTCATGGCGGCGAAAAATTATGTGCGGCAGAATTACCAGTACTGGTGCGGGTCCTCCGGAGTCTATACGACGGCGGACGGCGAGGAGTGGATGGTCGGCGAGCCGGCTGTCTACGACAACTGGCGCATCGAGGGGCTGGAGCGAGTCTATACCTATACCGACTTGAACGGCTCGCCTTTAAGCGATTTCCAGCAGTCCGATGACAAGGGCTGGCAGGCTTTGGATATCTACCGCCTGCATTACCGCATCCATACCCTGACCCCAGATCGAGTGATGCTGGCCGGCGGCATGGATCTGGACGAAAAAGGCTGGCTGCTGCCAACCTATCCCAATTCCACCTACCTGTATTTCGCGGTAACAGCCGGCGAGCCGCAATATCTTTTCAAGATGATGGAAAACGACTGCTTTCCCGGCGACGAACTTTTCACCAGCGATCTTATTAACCGGCTAAACGCGGCCAAAGAAGCGCATACAGAAGCGCTGGCGCATCTGCGCGACCTTTACGCCGACGGCGCAACCACGATTTGGTATATGGCGGCGGATACGAGCCGCCTGCCCGCTGCAATCCCCAAAGAGAGCGCCTATGTCCGGGGAGAGGGCGAACCTAATGAGGAGCGATATGCAATCTTATTCAACTGCATCTGGGCGACGGCAGAGAATTTCACCTATCCTAAAGGCGCTTATCTGTGCCTGGGCGATAGCCCGGCGGCCTGCTTCCAATTCTTTTTAGGCAGCGACCTGGTGCTGTGGCGCGAGGGAGAGAATATTACAGCCTGGCGAGTGGGCGAGAACATCACCACGTCGCCGGCTCCTTCGGCCCGGAGCGTTCCCCTGCCCAATGCGATGATGCTTGATTTCTCCGGCTATGAGATCGATCCCGCCAATGTGGCGCTGCCGGCGAAAACGGGCGAAACTACCACAGATAGCGTGGAGCGTTTCCTCGCCGCCTATGGTAAACAACTGCTTAATCTCGCCCCGGAAAATATTTATTTTCTCACCGATTTCCAGATCACAGATATCACCAAGATCGAAAGCAAGGACAATCGTATCCTCTTTTGGTTCGAGATGGCAATGCGGCTACCGGAAAGCCAATATGAAGCCAGCTATTGGCAGGCGAGCAGCAGCTCGGAGGGTCAAGGCGACCTTGAAGGCTGGCTGATCATAAGCCGGGAAATGGTGATCGAGCAGACAGGCGGCGTCTGGTATTGCGTCGATTCCGGCACCGGCGGCGCTTCGCTCTAGCAGACGAATCGCAGCTACAGCACTGTTAATGCTGCCGCAGCGGTTCATGCAATAAAAAGCTACCCCAAGCAGGGTAGCTTTTTTATGTCGCGGATTACTTTGGATAATCTTAACCAGTTCGCCAGCCGCGCAAAGAGAAAGGTGTAATTATTTCACCAGATCAGCGTATTCCCCCTGGATATAGGCCAGCAAATCATCTGGCGCGGCTTCGATTTGGCTGCCGATCTTGCCCGCGGAAAAAATCATCGTCTCCTGGAGGATGGCGCTCTCATCAAGGAAAGTCGGAAACGGCTTTTTCATGCCAATCGGCGAGCAGCCGCCATGAATATAACCGGTATGTTTGAGCAAATCTTTGCCGGGACACATTGCCACAGATTTTTCCTTGGCGGCGCGCGCCGCTTTTTTCAAATCCAACTCGCGGTCTACCGGGATGATCAAAACATAAAAATTGCCGGAAGCGCCGACAGTCACCAAGGTTTTGAATACCTGCTCAGGTTCGCGGCCAATCTTCGCCGCTACGGAAACGCCGTCAATTTTGCCGTCTCCCGCGTCATAATGATGCGGCTGATAAGCGATCCCAGCCGCGTCAAGCAGCCGCATGGTATTGGTTTTTTCACCTGGCTGATGCATATGAACTCCCCAAATAAGA
>JAAYYR010000108.1 GCA_012515255.1 Clostridia bacterium
AATTGCGCCCTATGGGTATTTTTTTAGCCGGGAAGCCGGCATGTCACTATATGGCGCAATCATGCGCCGGCAAGCGGATACGCGGTTAAGCCGCAAGGCCGGGCAGCGCTAAAAGAGGCCGTCAGCGGCGTGGCTACGGGGGTATTTATCTGAACAATGCGAGCAAGCGGTCGAAGAAGCCCTGCGGCTGCTCCGGCTCAGCGATCATCTGCGGCTTGCTTTTAGCAATCGGCTCCGTGGTCATGATGAACTGCACCGCAATGATATGGCTATTGCGCGAATCGGTAAATGATTGCGGCGTAAAATCCGCATAGTCATATTGAGCCATCAGCTCATTGATCACCGTATCAACCTCATTTGGCATATCGCCGGTGGCAGTTGTCAATTCCGCGCTGCCGCCCGCCAGCCGGCTGATGCCCGAACCGGCGCTCGCGACGCCGTCCAAATATTGCAGCAAGCCATGATTAAAAGCGGGGTAATTGGCGCTTAAGCTGCCGACGCCGTCTATATATTCATTCAGGCCCTGATCGAATTTCTTATAGTTCGCGGCCAATTGAGCCAGGCCGTCGCTCAGCTCGGCCAATTGCTCCGCCACATCATTGCCGCCGAGCGAAGCGCCAAGCTCAGACGCCATTTTATCGAGCCCGACCTGTAATTGCGCCAGGCCCGCGGCCAGCCCCGGGATCATCTCCGCGACCGCGGCAAAAACAGGCTGCGTCTGCCCATATATGCCTTTGATCGTCTGGGCGGCGGCATAGTCGGCGATCAAGGCCAAGATGGTATTGTAGTTTTCGGGGGCAGTCGAGTATAATAAGGCCTCCAATGCCTCTTGGGAAATACTGCCGACAGGAGAAAGCCCGACGATGGCGCTGTCGAGCGCGGCATAAGCGCCGCCATAGCCCGGCTGCAACTGCGCAAGGCTGTCCTGCATCTCGCCAAGCGCTGCGGAAAACTGCCGCAGCGCCGCTGGCAGCTGCGCCAGATCATCAAGATCACTAAAATCGGCCTTGCTCAAGCCGCGGTCAATTTTCTTCAAAGCGGAAAGGATTTGCGCCGAGCCGGAAGTTAATTGGCTTGAATTGCCGCTCAGCTCCGCAAGCCCGTCCATGATCTGCCGCGAGCCCGCGGCCACATCCCCGGCATTATCCGTAAGCGTTCGCATGCCGCTGCTCAGTTCCTGCACCCCTGAATCAAGATCGGCAATGCCGCCGGCTAAATCATTAAGGCCGCCGGTAAGGCCCGCCGTATCCGGCAGGGGGAATTCCATGTTAAACGGCACAGCCGCGATGGAGATGCCATCCATAGCAAAATCGCTGATATCGGCGCTAAGCAGCAAATCGCCCTCGCTTTGCGGCAGAACGCTAAAAGTGATTTGCTTTTGCTCGCCGGCCGCCGCGATCGTGGCATTAGCTGCGCTGATATTACGGCAATGCTCCGCGTCCAGCGTCAGCGACACCTGTAATAGATAATTATCATAAAACAAGCTGTCGCCCGCCGGATTACGGCCGGTCTTGATGCGGATTTGCAGCTGCCCCGTCGCCCCGGCCAGGGCTGCCGCCGCAACATCCTTGCCGTCCAAGGTATAGGAGATCTCAAAATGCCAGGGCAGCTCAGCCCCGCTCATATTACCCTGATAATAAAAATTACCCGCAGCGGCCCGAAAAGCGATCTCATCCCGCTGCTGATCGATAGCGCTTAAATCAGTGAGGTTTTCCACCGTCGCATAGGCGCCATAGTCCAGAATCGCGCCGGCGCTTTTAACGGCATAAGAATTAACCACATAAGCTCCTGCCAGGCTGCCGTCCACGTTAAGCCTGGCATAAACATTCTCGCTTTTGGCATACTCGGCCGGGGTCGAGGGCAAAATGCTCTTTTCCGCCGCGGGCAGACCGGTTGTCTGCATCATACCGGCCGCCGTTAGCTCGCAGCCGCCGAGAACAAAAGCCGCTGCGCTGATGAGGATAAGCACCAAAGCGCATAGCAAGCCGATTTTTCGCCGCATCATGTTTTTACTCCTTTAATTATCCGAAGTGTCTATTTGTCGCGCTGCCGCGCCGCGATAAAAACGCGCCTTCCAAGTAGTGTACGGGATCAATTTATCCGCCATCAGCAATAAGGCCGGCAAAAAGACCACAACCATCACCAGGGTGATCAAGGTGCCGCGTCCCAGCAACAGGCCCAGCTCCGACACTATATAATTTGTAGATATCCGCCACAGGCATAAGCCGGCGATAGCCAAAATCAGCCCAGAGACCAAAATGGCCTGTACCATCCCTGTCAGGGTTTGCTTCATGGCCTCGATCTTATCCACAGTGCGCCGATACTGCAGATAATAATCCGTCAACAATATGGCATAGTCGACCGTAGCCGCGAGCTGAATGGTGCTGATGACGATATAGCCGATATAGCTGATCGTGCCGCCGGCAAAGTAGGGTATGGCCATATTAATCCAGATGGAGGCCTTAATCGTCACCAGCATCAATAACGGCAGCAACAAAGAGCGGAATGTGATCAGCAGCACCAGGAAAATAGCTACCAGGGAGATCATTTCCACCTTGATATCGTCTTGCGTCACAAAAAGTTTCATATCATAGAGATTGGGGCTGTAACCGCATAGCAGCGTCTCATCGTCGTAATATGCCGCAGCGGCCGTTCGGACCCCCCCGACCACGGCAAAAGCGGTCTCCCCTTCATAGGCGGTATCGGTTTCAATGATGATGCGCGCATAATCTTGGGAATAAAAACGCTCAACCACATCAGGGCTAAGGAATGCGGCGGGAATTTTATTGCTGACCATAGTGGCGTAGGAGATGACGCTTTTCACATGCTCCATGGCTAAAAGCTCCCGGCCGAGCAGGGTTTCCTTGGTGGAGTGGCCTCGCGGCACCAGCAACACCAGCGTATTGCTCTGGCCGAACTGCTCCTCAATAGCGGCCGCTTCTTGATTAAGCTGCCGGGGATCGCTGGCGCCATAGATGAACTGATTATGCGTTTGCGCCAGATAACAGGGAACGACGATCAGCATGATCAGCAGAAAAAAAGGTATTTTGACCTTGATCACGGCGTCACCGATACGGCGGAAGCTGGGAACGAGCCTTTTATGCCGGGTTTTATCGATCACTTTATTGGCCAGCAGCGTTAGCGCCGGCAATAAGGTCATGACGCAGATAAAGCTGATGAGAATGCCGCGCACCAGGCCGATGCCCATATCCGGGCCGATTTTGAACTGCATGAACAGCAGGCCGACAAAGCCAAATAAAGTAGCGGCGGCGCTGGCCGCGATAGCGCGGAAGGATTCGCGCATCGCGCGGCGCATGGCGACGCCGATATCCGGCTCGGTCCGGCGGATGGCATTGAAGCGATGAGAAAGGAAGATCGCGTAATCGATAGATACGGCCAACTGCAAAATCGGCACCACCGCCAGGGTGACGAAAGAAATTTCGCCGCGGAAAAAATCCGCGCCCAGATTGATGGCCACGGCGGCGGCGATGGTTAAAAGGTAGATAAAAGGCTCTACCCAACTGGTTGTCGCCAGAGCTAAAATCAGAATGATGATGGGAATGACAAACAGGGCGGCCCGGCCCGATTCCTTCATGGCTGCCAACTGTATCGTTTCACTCTCGGCCGCGGCGCCGGAAACCTGGCCTTGATCACCGATCAGCTCGCGGATGGAAGCCATGGCTTCTTTTTCGTAGCCGTCGCGCACAGCCACCATAAACAAGGCCTTATCGCCGCGATAATAAGCCTCAATCGTTTTTTTATCCTGCGTTTGCAGCGGCTCGCGGATATTGACCGCATCGTCCAGCCAAATCACGTCCTGCACATCCGGCAGCGCCGCGAGTGCCGCTTTATACTCCAAAGCCTCCGCGATGCTGACGCCGCTCACCATAATATTGGCATTGGGGATCGGCTCGCTGAATTCCCGCTGCATGATTGCAAGGGCTTTTGTCGAATTTGCCCGCTCCGGCAAATAATCCGTCATATTGTAATTGATATCAAGGCCGAAGAACATTAAGCCGCCCAGAGCCACTAATAATGAAAAAAGCACGATGATGGCCTTGCGGCGCCGGTCGATCAGGCTAAAAAGTAAATTCATTACACCCTCGAATGATCATGTGTTGATTTATTA
>JAAYYR010000109.1 GCA_012515255.1 Clostridia bacterium
CCCTGGGGGTCAATTTTCTCATCGAGGCTTCCAAGCTGCTGAAAAAAATTGCGCCCAATGCCGATATCGAAATTATCGAGGAACATTTCCGCGACAAACAATCTGTTTCCGGCACCGCATTAAAAATTGCCGAGAACCTTGGTCTGGATAAGAAAAAGCATGTCAATTCCATCCGCGTCGGCGGCATCGTCGGCAAGCATGAGGTCGTATTTGGCCTGCCCAATCAAACGATCAGGATTGTCCACGAATCGCTGAACCGCGCCGCTTTCGGCCAAGGCGCCATTTATGCGGCCAAATGGATCATGCGGCAACAACAGGGCATCTATACCATGGAGCAGGCGCTTTCTTTAGTCAACTGCAATGGTTTCCTCAGCGGCCAGGAACCGGCCTAAATATATCGTCGTCATTTTCTCCTCCTTGAAAGCCCGCCCCGCGCCGCATAAGCGACGCAGGCCGGGCTTTTATTTGCCGCCATGAAAAGCCGGCCCGGTCGGACGGAAATTAATTATGGCTTTGCTGCATCAAAAATGGTAAAATAAATATGATAAAAAAGAAGCAAAATAATAGCGCCGCGGGGTGGGCTGCAGCCCCGGCGGACTTCCGTATGACTGCAGTTTCCGGGAGGGAAAAAAATGTTTATGCGTATGCCCCTAGATATCTCGGCAAAGCTCTATGAGGATGAGGTCGTCTACCGGCCGCCACTTGAGGCCGCCAGCATCCTCATTGACGTCGGCAGCGGCTGCTCTTGGTCGCGCTGCACCTTCTGCCGCGAATCGGCAAAAAAACGCTACCGGGTCAGCGATCTGGATACGATCAAGCGCAAAATCGAGTTATTGGCGGTTCTGCCCGGCATCCTTGAGCATAATAAAGCCTTTTTGCTGGGGGAAAACACTTTAGGGCTGGACACGGATTTCCTGCTCGCCATTTTTGCCCATATCCATAAATATCTGCCCCATGTCAAATGCGTTAATATGTACGGCAGGATCAAAGAAGTGCTGGACAAAGGCGAGGCAGACCTGTGCCGCCTCAAAGAGCAGGGCTTGGGCGATCTGTATATCGGCGTGGAATCAGGCTCCAATCGCGTGCTGAAAATGGTCTGCAAAGGTACATCCACGGCAATGATGCAGCGTTGCTTTGATCTATTGGATCAGGTCGGCATTCCCTATGCGCTCAGCTCGGTCATTGGGCTTGGCGGCAAAGAGCATAGCGCCGAGCATGCCATCGCCACCGCGCGCTTCTACAATGGCGTCCATCCCAAATCCATCCGCATCATGACGCTGACCCCTGTGCGCGGCACCGTGCTTTATGACCAGGTGCAGGAGGGCAAATTCACCGAGCTGACGCCGGACGAGGTGCTGCTGGAGGAGCGTTTATTCCTTGAGTATCTTGAGGTGGAAAACTGCCTGCTGATCGGTACGCATATCTCCAATAATGTACCATTGCTGGGCAGGCTGCCCGAGGACAAGGAGAAGCTTAAGGATATTCTTGACGAGGCTATCGTCTCCCATGACCCCAGCTATTGGCAAAAGCGGGATTTTGAAAATTTCTAGCAAGCAGGTAATAAAAAACCGGTCTGAATTCAGACCGGTTTTTTGCTGTCGCTATGCCGCATTGGTGAGCCGGGAATAATAGACTACGCCGTCGATTAGCTCTTTGGCAAGGATATTGCGGAATACGAGATGTGCTAAATGGGAAAGCGCCTCCCCGGTGGCGAACATCTTCTGCGTCGCGGGAAAATCCTCCCAGGAGGCAAGCCGCATACTCCATGGCATACGGCTCGCCACCTGGCAGCCGTTCATTTTCGCATCGCCAAGTATGCGCAAAATATCCTTAAGGCGCTGCTGATGATGCAGCTTTAGCTCCGCGATCCTGATGTGGCAATCATAAATGAGGGAGCGATGTCCCGGCAAGGCGATTGCGATATCCAAGGTGGCGACGCGATCCAGATTGGCCAGGTATTCGCCCAAAAGATCGCGCTTCACCGTCCAGGGAGCATCCCAAAGCGTATTGTTCGGGGTGATATTGCCCAGGATATGGTCGCCGGAGAAGAGAATTTTGTGCCGCGGCTCATAAAGACAAAGATGATCCGGCGCATGGCCCGGCGTGGATAAGCAGCGGAAACGATGATCGCCGACGCTGAGCGTATCGCCGTCATGCAGCACTGTCACCGGCCCCAATGGCTGAGGCGCATATTTATAGCCGGGGTGATCAGCGAGCTGCAAATCCTGCAAGCCGCTTTGCCTGTTCAGCTCGCGAAAATAATGCCATGTGGCATCCAGGCCATTGGCCAGATTCGCGCCTGTATACGCATCACAGAACACCTTGGCTCCGGGCTTGACCAGACGATGCACCAGGCCGGTATGATCGCTATGGGCATGCGTCACAAGAATATCGGTGTTTTCCATGTCAAAGCCCAGCTCAGCCTTTGCCTTCAACTGGGCGGCCAGGCATTGCGGCTGATTAAAGCCGGTATCAATCAGCAGATTTCTCTCCCCTCCCCGAATAAAATAAGAATTCAGGGTTTGCAGCGGATTATGCGGCAAAGGGATTTCGATGCGATAAATCTGCGGCAAAACTTGTTCAATCATTAAGGCATTTCCTTTCCGGGATTAAATAATTTCATCTTATTATAACGCAAACAGCCTGTTTTGACTACCGCCACTCAGCTCCGGCAGCTTCTCGCGTCAACAATGATCTTGACGGGCATAGCGGCGCGTACTGCAAAACGTCCGCAAACAAGCTGTAATCTGCTGGCCGCGGCGTGCAAGCGCAAAAGCCCAATTCGTTTTTGCCAGTCTAAATTTCTTATGCGCTTTTTGTGCTATTTGAGAAGGGAAAACAATGGATAATGCCCGCTAAACTATGCACATAGCATGATCTAGCGGGCATTATCTTTGGTGGGCCAACAGGGGTTCGAACCCGGGACACCCTGATTAAGAGTCAGGTGCTCTACCAACTGAGCTATTGGCCCGAACAGTAGAAATTTTACCGTACCGGCTGCTATTTGTCAAGAGTAAAATCGCTAACAGCGGGAAAACAGGCGCCTGCCTAAATCATATGTCAATAGAACGCGGCCGGCAAATCTTAAAAAGGCGCCTCATCATCCTGCGGCGGCGGCGGTATTACAGTTTCGGGAGGCGGCGTTAAGCTTGCAGAACCGCCCACCCAATCTTGGGCAAAATCAGTAAAAAGAGTGAACTCTTTGATGAAATTCATCGTCAGGCGACCGGCCGGGCCATTACGGTGCTTAGCGACGATCACCTCGATCGTTTCGCTATGTTTATTACGTTTAAGCTGTTCTTCCATATCTTCATCTTCCTCGGTTTTCCTCGGACGATGCAGCAAAATGACCACATCCGCGTCCTGCTCCAATGCACCGGATTCGCGCAGGTGGCTAAGATTCGGCTCCTCGTTTTTTTGCTCCGCTAAACGCGAGAGCTGGGATAAAGCCAATACCGGCACATCCAACTCCTTTGCCATGGCTTTGAGGGAGCGGGAAATATCCGCCACTTCCAGTTGGCGGTTCTCCGTCCTCCTCCCCGGCGTACCTTGCATCAATTGGACATAGTCGATCACCACTAAATCCAAGCCATGATCCAGCTTAAGTTTACGGCATTGGCTGCGGATATCGGAGATGCTGACCTTCATCGTATCATTTATGTACAGCTCGGCCCCTGATAATATATTGACCGCTTTGGCCAGGCGGCGTAAATCCTGCTTGGAGGCCATGCCTTTACGCACCCGATCGCTGTCCACCCGCGCCTCGGAACAGAGTATCCTCTGCACCAGTTGTTCCTTGGGCATTTCCAATGAGAAAACAGCCACTGTTTTGCCATGCTTGGACGCAGCCTGCTGGGCAATATTGATTGCCATCGAGGTTTTGCCCACGCCGGGCCGGGCTGCCAGCAGCACCAAATCGCCGGCGCGCAGACCGGAAAGGTATTGCCGGTCCAGATCGCTAAAAGTCGGCACGCCAATGATACCGCCCTCTGCTTTGATCTGGC
>JAAYYR010000110.1 GCA_012515255.1 Clostridia bacterium
AGCTGCCCCAGTTCACCTCCTGCTGCCCGGCCTGGGTCAAATTCGCCGAGCAGTATTACCCGGATATGCTGCCCAATCTTTCCTCCTGCAAGAGCCCGCAGCAGATGTTCGGCTCCCTGGCTAAGGATAAAATATCCCGCGATCGGAATATCCCGCGCGAAAACATCGTCTGCGTTTCCATCATGCCCTGCACGGCCAAGAAATTCGAGGCCAAGCGCGAGGAATTCGCGGTCAACGGCAACCCGGATGTGGATTATGTGCTCACCACCCAGGAGCTGGCGCTGATGATCAAGGAGCGCGGCATTGACTTTGGCCGCCTTGACCCCAGCTCCTTTGATATGCCTTTTGGCTTCAAGACCGGCGCCGGCGTGATTTTCGGCACCTCGGGCGGCGTTTCCGAGGCCGTGCTGCGCTATGCCGCGGATAAGCTGGGCCGCGGTATGAACCATGAATTCCATCAATTGCGCTATAACCGCGATTTGCAGGCGGTAGAGGTGGAAGTGGCCGGCATCAATCTCCGGTTGGCCATTGTCAGCGGCCTGGCCAATGCGCGGCGGCTGATGGACGATATCCGCAGCGGCAAGGAGCATTTCGACCTGGTGGAAGTGATGGCCTGCTGCGGCGGCTGCGTCAATGGCGGCGGCCAGCCCCCCGGCTCCTCCAATGGCCAGGATACTCTTTACAAGCGCTCTAAAGGCCTGTATGATAATGATAAGATGCTGCAATTCCATAATGCCAGCGAAAACTATTATCTGCGCCAGATCTATGACCAGGATCTTACCGACGAGCATAAGACGCATAGTCTGCTGCATACGGCCTATCATAACCGTAAGCGCATCTCCGGCGAGGATATCGAGCTTTCCGCCGGCACGGCCACGCCCGATCTGGAGCTGAAGATCTGCTTTGGCACCAGCTGCTTCCTGCGAGGCGCGCAGAAGCTGTACGGCCAGCTGATGGAATACGTGCGCGAGCAGGGGCTGGAAGAACGCACCCAGTTCACCGCCTCTTTCTGCAGCGAGCAATGCAAGCGCGGTCCGGTGCTGACCGTAAACGGCACCATGCTGGAAAAATGCGATATTGAAAAGGCCAAGGCGCAGATTGCATTGGCATTGGCCGTGAAAAAGTAAGGAGATACCATGCAAAAGCTGGAAAGCGGCGCGCGCCCTAATCAAAACGCGACCATATACACCTTAACCGCGAATTGCCATGACTGCTACCGCTGCGTGCGGGTCTGCCCGGTCAAGGCGATCAGCGTCACCGACGGCCAGGCCCGTATTGAGGATAGCCTCTGCGTAAAATGCGGCACCTGCGTGCGCGAATGCCCGCAGCATGCCAAGGTCATCCGCAACAGCCTGGATGAGGTTAAGCTGCTGCTGCAGCTTAACCGCCCGGTGGCCGCCTCGGTTGCGCCGTCCTTTGCCGCCGCTTTCGGCGGCTGGCGCAGCAGCCGTCTGCCCGCGGCCATGCGCAGCCTTGGCTTCAGCTATGTTTCCGAGACTGCGGAAGGCGCGGAGCTGGTTACGGAAAAATCGTTCGCCGCTTCCAGCCAGGGCAGCATCTGTTCCGCCTGCCCGGCAGTGATCAATTATATCGAAAAATA
>JAAYYR010000111.1 GCA_012515255.1 Clostridia bacterium
AAACGCAGCACTGAATAGAATATCAGATACCAGGCAAAAACGGCGCCGACGCGATGTGGGCGGCGGATAAGGACGATCAAAAAAATAAAAAGAGCCAAATCGCCGGCAGATTCATATAAGAAAGTAGGATGATGATACGCCCCGTCCGCATAAACCTGCAACGGCATCCAGCTCCAAAAAGAGCCGTCGGCGATCACCGGGCCATAAGCCTCTTGATTGGCAAAATTGCCCCAGCGACCAATAGCCTGGCCCAAAATCAGCGAAGGCGCAAGTATATCCGCCCAGCGAAAAAAATCCGTCTTCTTGACGCGGCAGTAGATAATCAGCACGAGCACGCCGGCGATTACCGCGCCATGAATAGCCAGCCCGCCCTTCCAACTGGCAAGAATATCCGCCGGATGCGCTAAATACCAATTCAGATTAAAGAGCACATAGTAGAGCCGCGCGCCTAAAACCGCAAGCGGTATGATCAGCAGCAGCATGTTCAGCAAATGTTCCTCGTCCTGATGCTGACGGCGGGCCTCGCGTAGCGCGAGAATGATGCCCAAGGCCATGCCCAGGCAAAGAATGATCCCATACCAGCGCACGGTAAGCGGCCCAAGGCTAAAAGCTATCGCCGAATTTAAAAAACCTATCATCAACTCTGCTTCTCCTTTACTACATAACCGATCTTGATTGGTTTATTATAACACAACCGCGCCTTAAATCCACGATATTGCGTGGAAAATTCACGCGGGCTTCCCCACTTATTTTAAGCTAACTATGCGGTGCTGCTTATGATTTTTCGGCCAATCACCCTTGATGATAAGCCGCTGTTTGATTATTACCTGGCCTGCGCCCAACATCAGCTAATCACCTATTGCTTTGCCTCTTTGTATATTTGGCGCAATTGGGATCGGTTAAGCTGGGCGGAAACGCCGGGCGCGCTGGTGGTCAAAAGTGATTTGCCGGGAGAAGAAATGTTTCTTTTGCCCTGCGGCGAGAGTGAGGAATCGACCCTGCTTGCAACAGAAACCCTCATCTCCTATTGCGCGGAGCAAGGCCGGCGGTTTTGCCTTGGCGAAGCGACAGCGGCGGATATTGCTTTATACGAAAACAGATGGCCCGGGCGGCTGCGGTCTTGCGAATACCGGCCTGGGGCCAATTATATCTATACGCGGCGCGATCTGGCGGAGCTGCCCGGCCCCCGCTACCATGCCAAGCGCAACCATATCCGCCGCTTTATGCGGCTATATCCCGATCACAGCTTTCTGCCCCTTTGCCCGGAGCTAATCCCCGGCTGCCAGGAGCAATTGCGCCACTGGAACAGCCAAAAAAACAGCGGCAACAGCGAGCTATGCCAGGAATACCCGGCCGTGCTCGACGCCCTGGCGCATTGGCGGCAATTGGATTGCCAGGCCGCGGTTTTGGTCGTCGGCAAACGCGTGGCCGCCTTCACGATCGGCAGCCCGCTCAATGACGATACGTATTGCGTCCATATCGAAAAGGCTGACGCGAACATTCACGGCGCTTATCAAATGATCAATTATTGCTTTGCCCGCGAATACAGCCGCGGTTACAGCTATATCAACCGGGCCGAGGATATGGGACGGCCGGGGCTTGCCCGCGCCAAGCTTAGCTATTATCCCTGCCGTCTGGAAAAAAATTTCTGCCTATTCCTGCCATAGTCCAAAGGAGGCGCATGCCATGTACAATATCCGCTTAGCCCGTAATGAGGATATGCCGGCGGTACGCTCGCTGTGGTGCGAAGCATTCGGCGGCGATGAGCCATATACTTCCTGGTATTTCCGCGAAATTTACCGGCCGGAGCGAACATTCAGCCTATGCGAGGCGGGGCAAATCGTGTCCTGCATGCAATACGCCCCCTATATTCTTAGCCTGCATGGGCGGCGGCTGCCGGTCGCGTATCTGGCGGGGCTTTGCACGGCGCCCGCTTTTCGGCGCAACGGCTTCGCCCAGGCTTTGCTGCTTTATGCCATGGGGCAATTAAGCCCGCAGTATATCGCTTTGCTTATGGCTACCGATATCCCGGATTTCTATTATCGTTTTGGCTTTTGCCATTGCTACCAGTTGCGGCGGCATATTTTGAGCGCGGCCTTATCGGCCGCGATCAGTCCCCTATGGCGGCAATCCGCCTTAAGCGAGCCGGATCTTGAGCAATGCGACCGCATTTACCGCCGGATGACTGCCCGCCTTGACGGTTATGTCATCCGCGGTCACGCCAACTGGCGCAATTTTCTCACGGATTTCCTCTGCGATGGGGGCGGCCTCTATGTGGCCAATGACGCCTATCTGTTATGGATCATCGAGGATGGAATGTTAAAAATCAAGGAATTGGGCTTTACCTCAAGGGCGGCGCTGCAGCGGGGCGTCGTCCTGGGGCGGCAAATTGCCGCCGACCGCGACAGTCCCGGTATTATCTGGGATGCGCCGCTTGCCGTACCGGCCCCCGCGGGCGCCCTGCTGCGGCCGCATGTGATGGCGGTTTCCTGCGCGGCACTCCAAGCCTGCACAGACGCTGAGGAGATCGCCGCGCAGACAAAAAAGCTGTTCGGCTCTAGCCCGAAATTATGGGTGAACGAGATCACCTGATACGGCTTGCCTGTCGCGCTTCCTGGGCCTGTCCGATCATCCGCCTATCTCTCCGCACGCGCGGGCAGCCGCTGGCAAAATGCTGCTCAGTTTCGTCATACAACCCTATCTTTCCGCACGCGCTGGCAGCCGCTGGATCAAAGCCTCGCCGTCGACCAAGCGCCATTCGCAAAGCATTTACTGCCGGTTATCCCCTGCCGGCGCGGCAGGCAAACCTTATCTCCTGGCAACATGATGCTTATATATCTGCGGGCCTTAATATCCGGCGGCAGTCCGGCCCATTCTATAGCAGTACATTAGTAGGTTAACAAGGTCAGGCGGCCATTGGCAAGCTTTTGCTCCGGCGCATATTACGCATCCGTTGGACGCAATAAAAAGACCGCGCCATTGGCACGGCTTTTTGATCATAGCACATATGCTTCTTAAACGCGGCCGCTTGCTTAGAGGTATGCTTCGGGAGCGGCATCAGCGTTAATATTGCTATTGTCCACATAATCCGGTAAATCAATCTTGACGATGGAGACGACCTCTTCGCCTTCTTTAACCATGCCCAGTCTTTCTCTGGCCATTCTTTCGATATACGAATCATTATTGAGCAATTCCATTTTCTTTAATTGCTGATCATACTCGGCCTGGGCCAGCGTCAACTGATCCTGATAATAAACCACCTGCCCCTGCAAAGCACGATATTCCCTGATTTGACCGCCAATGCGCAGGCAAAAGAACAAAACAACTAAAATTGCCAGCAGATTTAGCCAACGGAAGGATCTTCTTTTTATTCTTGCTTGCATCTTATTGCTCATGGTCATCCTCGCCGTTTTCGTAGAGAGCCAACACATCGCCTGGAATAACGATAACTACCTCATAGCCCTTGCCCCTGGCCCGGTTATAAATGGTGGCTACAGTACTTTCCGCCAAATGCAACCGCTTGGCGATCTGAGCCGCGGGCGTGCCGCTTTCTTTGAGCACTACCACCTGTTTCTCCCGAAAACTGAGGTTTTGAGCATTGCGGATCTCAATCTTCATCGGCTTGTCCCAATCCATTGAATGAAGCTTTGTTCAATTTATCCACATTATATCAACAAATTGTGGATAAATCAAGTACAAAATTGCTACAAATTTATAATTCTTTCCTTTCCTTCTCTGACCGTTTCCGGATAAAAAAGCGGCGCCAGGGATTGCTGATTTTCTGCCTAAGCCAATTAGCCTTTTCGCGCTTCCATTGAGCCAGGGAATGAAGTTGTTCTCTGCTTTGTTTGGCCATTTGCGCTGCCTGCTCGCGGCTTTTATGCTGTGCGTTTGCCGCCGCCGCTTTCAGCTTTGTCCTTGCTGACCGCGATACTCCGGCAGCCTGATGCTCCAGTTTGACCACAAGCCGGGCGCTGTCGTCCATCAATTTCTCTGCTGTAAGCGGCGGGCGCTTCCTATGCGGCCTTTTGGGCTGTGCGCCCGGAGCCGGGCGCAACATGGCGCGCGCCAGCCGCAAAAGACGGATGATTTGACGCAGCAATAAATGCAGGCTCTTGCGCAAAGCGAGAAAATAAAGCCCAAAGCCCAAAGCCAGCCAAACAAAGACAAAAAGGCGCAACGAGCCGTCGGTGCACGTAAACCAAAAAATTAGCCAGGCGCTAATCAGGCTGACAGCGAATAATGCGTCTCCTTTAAGATAAGCTATTGCCTTCAGACGCCTTTTGCCGCTGCCATAGCAAATTTTTTGGTATATATCAAAGGCCAGGCCACCGAAAATACCGGCGAGAATGGCGCTTGCCATCTGGCTTAGCTGGCTTAGCACAAGAATTCTATCGTCCATTTATTTAAGGAGGCGGGAGAGCGCCTTTTTGCTCCTATGTCTTATCTTTCTTTCCTCCCGGCTTTGGCAATAAACCAGCGCGTTGATGCGACCGCCGATGCTGATCGTCCCGGCATCCAGATCTAAAGCGGATATTTTCAGGTCGGCGCCGTCGATGTCAAGGCCGCCAAATGAGCCGGAAAGCTCGATATGAACCTCGTCGAAGCTATCGACGTTGGTCACATTATTGAGCGCCAGCAAATTCCTCTCATCCAGCACCAACCGGTGCTTGCTATCCATATAGGTCACCTCCTTTTTTATCATCATATGCCAGTACTGATGAATTTAGGCGTGAAAAAACCATGCCTAAAGCGGCATGGCCGGATTTGAACATCAAGCCGTCTCGGCTGCATGGCTATGCTCCTCCCCTGCCGCGTGCGGCGCATGCCGCAGCTAGCCCGGCCCGGAACATAAAAAATCTACCGCGCCAAGACGCGGTAGATCCATTTAACTAAATAAAGCGCTGCTGTCCGCCGCGGCCCTGCCGCGATATCAGAACTTACAGCTCCAAGCCCAAATCCTCAAAGGCTTCGCGGCGGGAGAGTTTCACCTTGCCGGTGGCCTGGTCGATGGCGATGCATTTGACGTACATCATATCGCCTTCGGCGCAAACATCCTCCACCTTATTAACCCGCTTATTGGAAAGCTGGCTGATATGCACCATGCCGTCCTTGCCGGAGCTGCCCAATACGCCGGGAATAATCTCCACAAAAGCGCCGAATTCCATGATCTTAACCACTTTACCCTTATAAATCTGGCCCACGACGGGATCAGCAACGATGGTCTCGATGATCTGCTGCGCTTTTTCGCCCTTAGTGCCGTCCACGCTGGCGATAAAGACACGGCCGTCGTCTTCGATATCAATCTCGGCGCCGGTGATCTCGACGATCTTCTTAATGATCTTGCCGCC
>JAAYYR010000001.1 GCA_012515255.1 Clostridia bacterium
CGCCGCGGCTGGTAATAGTCCGCCCCATAATAAGGCGGTTGCTGTACAGGCGGCGCTTGCTGTTGTTGGTTTTCCATAGGTTTATCCTTTCCCGTTTCTTTCCCGGCTTCTTGGTTATTGTGGGGTCATTGCCCAGGCCTGTCCGAAAACTCCGTTTTAGTCCAGGCTGTTCAGAAACATTCCAACAACGACGTGACCGCAGTTTATGGACAGCCTGGCGGCTATTTGCGCCAGATCTCGGGCATAAACAGCACCAACACAGTGTAGATCTCCAGCCGCCCGATGATCATCATAAAGCTGAGCAGGTATTTACCGGCCGCTGGCACCGCGGCGTAGGTACCGGCCGGGCCGAGGCTGCCGATGGCGGGGCCGACATTGCCGATGGAGGCGAGCGCGCCGGCAAAGGCCTCGAGCCAGTCCATACCGCAAAGCGTGAGCAAAAAGCCGCCGATGAATACGCAGATGATATACAGGAACAGATAATGCGTCATCTGCCGGGCCAGGGTCTCGCTGACCGCGCGGCGGTTATAGTATACCCGCCGTATCATCGACGGGCGGAACACGCCGAAAAGTTCCATGCGCGTGGCCTTGGCCGCCACATACCAGCGGTTGATCTTGATCGAGCCGGCGGTGCTGCCGGAGCAGCCGCCGATAAACAGCAGCGTAAACAGTACGAACCGCGAGAGGTCCGGCCACAGCTCAAAATTGGCGCTGGTAAAGCCGCCGGTGCTGATAATGGCGACGGCCTGAAAGGCGGCGTGGCGCAGATTGTACATCAGCCCGGCGTCGGGATAAGCGCGCCAATTGGCCAGGGTAATGATCATCACCGCCACCGCCACCACCCAGAAAAAGCAGCGCAATTCCGGGTTGCCCAGCGCGTATTTGCGGCGGCGGCGGAAAAAGAACAGATAGAACAGGGCGAAATTGATGCTGGACAAAAACAGGAACAGCGCGGTTACCCATTCGATGGCCGGGTTATGGTACGCGCCGATGCTCAGGTTTTTGGTGGAAAAGCCGCCGGTGGATACGGTGCTGAAAGCATGGTTCACTGCGTCAAAGAAGTTCATGCCCGCCAGCAGCAGCGCAAGTATGCAGGCCGCTGTCAGGCAGAGGTACACCGCGAAGATGGCGCGGGCATTGTCCTCGATGCGCGGCGCCACGCGCTCGGCCAGCAGGCCGCCGGCATATTCCGCCTTGAACACGCTCACGCCCTCGCCGCCGCTTTGATCATGCTTGCCCTGGAGCAGGGCAACGAACAGCAGCACAATGCCGGCGCCACCCAGCCAATGCGTGAGCGAGCGCCAGAGCAAAATGCCATGCGGCATGATCTCGATATCCGGCATGGCCGTGGAGCCGGTGGTGGTGAAGCCGGAAGCGGTCTCAAATACGGCGGAGGCGAGATCGCCGAAGCTGCCGGCAAAGAGATAGGGCAGAGCGCCCACCAGCGAGGCCAGCAGCCAACTGCCGGTAACGAACAAAAAGCTCTCGCGCAGGCGAAGCTGCTGATTGCGGCAGCGGCGGAATCCTCCGAGCAGGCCGCCGCCTATGGCCAGCGCGATCGGTATGGAACGGAGAAAAGCTCCCGCGTCGCTCTCGCCGTAAATCAGCGCGCAGAATAAGGGCAAAAACATAAAGCCGCCCACCACCAGTATGATCATGCCCAGAAGATAGCAAACACGTCCGATATGCATGGTTTACTCCACCGTATCCACGGTATCGGTGAGCGTGGCTTCCACTTCCCGGAGCGCCTCCGCCAGCGAAAACACGATCACCGTATCGCCGCATTCAATGCGGTCCGCGCCCTGTGGGA
>JAAYYR010000112.1 GCA_012515255.1 Clostridia bacterium
CATTGGCGAGCGCCGCCTTAACCAGGTCCTGGTAACCGGGGAAATAATTAGCCTCCTCGCCCGAGCCTTTGATCTGCCCGATCACGAAATCAGCCAACTGCTGCTCATAACCGGCGGGCAGCAGATCAGCCAGCTTCAGCCTTGTGCCGCCGCTTAGCGAATAGACATAGCCCAGACGGTATGTAGTGGGATGCGCCGCGGTAGAGTTAAAATCATAGCCATCCGCGACCACACTGACAAGGTCTTCGCCCACATAAGCCAGGCTGTAAATCCGCTCATGAGTAAATTGCTGCGATAAATCCTCCGCATAATACATGGCGTCCTGATCCGCGGTGGCGCCGAGATAATCGTCCAGCATCCGGTCGAGATCGGCATTGATCGCCGCGATAGCCGCATTGTCTTCCCGGCCAATCAGATGCAGCCGGCCCAGGGTGATAGTGCCATATACCTGCCCGTCTTGCTCCTGCTCATAAACTTCCCGCTCGCTTGTCGCCGTGATATCCCCCCCGGCCTCCGCCGCGGGCTGCTGTTGGCCGCAGGCGGCGAGCGGCAGGCAGGCGAGCAAAAGCAGCGCTAAGTAGATAAAAATCTTTTTCATGTTTTTGCTCCTCTCATCCGGCATCGCTTAGCAGCTATCCCGGGAGCTGCTAGGGCGATAGGAAAAGCGGCAGGAGCCTGCCTGCCGCATAAAACCCGTCCCTACTTACTCAAGGGTTTCCAGCAGCTCGTCGCTGATATCATAATTAGCGTAGACCGCGCGCACATCGTCATTATCCTCCAGCGCGTCGATCAGTTTCAGCAGCTTAGCGGCTGTTTCCGCGTCGTCGATCTCAATCATATTAGCCGGCTTCATGATGATCTCCGCGGAGGCCAGCTCAAAGCCCGCGTCCAGCAAAGCGGCGCGTACGGCCTCAAGATCACCCGGGCTAGTATAGACAGTGGCGGTTTCGCCGCCGCTTTCCACATCCTCGGCTCCGGCGTCGAGCACCACTTCCAGCAATCGGTCCTCATCCTGGCCCGCCATTTCGACCACGATCTCACCCATGCGCTCAAACATATAGCTGACGCAGCCGGTTTCGCCCAGATTGCCATTATTGCGGCTGAAAATATAGCGGATCTCGCTCGCGGTGCGGTTGCGGTTATCGGTCATCATCTCGCACAGTATGGCCACGCCGCCTGCGCCATAGCCTTCGTAGAAGAATTCCTCGATGGCGGCGCTGTCGCCTTGTCCCGAGGCTCTTTGTATGCAGCGGTTGATATTGTCCGCCGGCATATTATTGGCCTTGGCCTTTTGGATGCACAGCTTCAGCCGGAAATTGCCGTCCGGATCAGGGCCGCCGGCCCGTACCGCCACTTGAATCTCTTTGGCGATCTTGGTAAAAAGCTTGCCCCGTTCGGCGTCATTCGCTCCTTTGCGTCTTTTGATATTGGCCCATTTAGAATGTCCTGACATGCCTGATTCCCCTTTATTGCCGGCCCCGGGGCCGGATCGCTATATAGATACCAACTCGATTTCCCCCGCCGCGGCCAGCCGGTCCTGGCAGACGATTAGGGCCGCCCGCACGCCGGGGATGGTCATGGCCCGGTCGCAGGCCATTTGTACATCTTCCTTGCTTTGCACCATATTACCGGCGGCGGTGGCCGCGGCGTCGGCCAAAACGGCTGACCCGGCTATAATCAGCGCCGCGTCGGCCTTGCCATAGCTAAAGCTGGGGCCGACAGTGCCGGAGCTGGTGCAAACGCCGCAGGGCATTTGCCCGGGCGCCAGGCGAACCGCCAGCCGCTGATGAAAAGGGCTATCCTCGCCGCAAAATACGCCCACCACCCGTTGCCGGCGGCTCATGACGAAAATATCGCCGCCGTTTTCCACGATCACCTCATGGCTTGCTGTTTGCCGCAGCAGATAACGCCCGGCCAGTTCGGCAAAGCAGCCGGCCACTGCGGCCATCGGGCCGACTCCCGCCAGCTGTGCCGCCTCGGCCATGCTGCGCGCCAGCGGCGGCGCGTCGGCGGGGACAGCCACCGGCTGATGGCTGGCGGCAAATTCCGGAAAAGCCATGATCAAAGCCTGCAAAGACCGCCGCCGCTCGATAAGATAAACGCGCAGGCCGGCCGCTACAGCGTCATTCCATAGCCCCGGCGGCAGGAGCAGAGCCAGATCGGTCTCGCCTACCGTCAGGGTATGCTGTTGTAAATCTATGGCGCTTTGCGCGCGGTAATGCCGTTCGCTGCTCATAAAAGTACCGCGGTTTACAGATCCAGAGTCACGGCATTAACCGGACAAGCCTGGATGCACATCTGGCAGGCCACGCATTTATCGCTGTCAAAGCGAATGGCCATTTCCGGCCGACGGATACTCAAAGCTAGCGAGGGACAGACAGCGGTGCAGGCGCCGCATTGGGTACAAATCTCCTCATGCCATTTGATGCGCTCCATGAGGCATTGCACACTGATGCCCAGTTCTTCCAGGCGCTTCAGGCTGGCCTTGTAATTTTCTTCCTCACCGGTGAGGCTGAGCAGGATATAGCCCTGCTTATCCGGGTTGACGGAGGCCTTGATGATATTGGGTACCAAATCGAATTCCTTGACCAATAAATACACGATCGGCTCGCCCACCACTTCCGGAGAAAAGCGTAAAATGACATTTTTGCTGATCATATTTTTTGTCATGGCTAATCCTCCTTGCGGTCCGGGCTGCCGCCGCCAGGCAGAAGCTGGCTGGGCTGGCCCAACTGGAAGCGGCCGGATACTATCCACTGCTTGAGCGTCTCGGCGATCTCCACCGCTTTTGTATAACTGGACAGCGGCGCCGTGCGGATTTTTTTACCCTGGAAATCCACCTCGCCGGATTTCAGCTCAGCATAATTAAGGCTGCCGATAACGCAAGGCTCGCCGGTAGGATAGCCCTCTTTGCCATAATCGCAAAGCGGCGCCTGAATATCGGCATCCTCCACTGTGGTGTAATAAAGCATGTCCTCATCAAGGATGGGAATGGGGATGCCGATGCCCACCATCAAAGAAACGCCGTAGCCGGTCAGTGATACGCCGCGGATAAACCGCGCGTCCATCTGCTTCATATCGCCGATTACGGCGAGAGTCCCGGCTCCGCCCAAGGGAATGCCCCGCTCATTGCGCGGGTCAAAAGGCGCATGCTGCGTTCCCGGCCAGGCGACAAAGCCCTCGCCGCCGCCAAGGAAAATATGGGTGCCAATGCCAATGCTGCGGTAATAGGGATCATTGAGCAGGGGCGAAAGCTGCCCGGCGCTTGAATAGTGGATATTGCCCATATGCGGCTTAAGAACGCCCATATAGGTATACACAGTCTCCGCGCCGCAATTGGTGGCCACATTATAGTTCTGATAGCAGTTGCGCGGGCTGAAAATAAAAGCCTCACGCACATCCTTAAGGGTGATATTCTGCTCATAGCTGCGCAGCGGATAGCAGTCGGTGCCATAGGCCTCGGCGCGCAGCTTGATTTCTTTGCCCGCGATCAAATCCTCGATCACATGGCCGCCGCCATGGCGGAAGCTGCCGGGATAATGGGAATTACAGGGATCATAAGACGGCAGCTCTGTAGCGCCGAGATAACAGTCCACGGCGGCGATGCCGCCATAAGCCGGCACATCATCCAGCCACACCCGCTGCATCTTCATCTTCGGTTTGGTATGCCAAAAATTCAAGAATGCTCCGGAACTGCACATAATGCCGAAGGTTCCGGTCGTGACGACGTCTATTTTCCGCGCCGCCTCCTTGACGCCGATATCCTTGGCGATTGCGATCACTTCTTCGGCCGTCACCACAACCGCGCGGCCGGCGCGGATTTTTTCATTTATTTCTTCATAAGATTTCACAATATTGCACTCCCTTTATTTGTTCCCCCTGCCCGCCGGGGCAATCTGTTCGAAAACCCCTTAGCCCAAGCTGATCAGAAACAAGCCGGACAAGCCGGGATAGCCGGTTAAGGACCTGTATACGGCCAACCTGCGGTTGGCTGCCGGGTTCCCTTAGTCAAGCTTCGGCTCATTCTTCGCCTTTGCCTGCCGGTCGTGAACCCTGCCCGAGCTTTTGTCCCGGCAAACCGGGACTCCGTAAGGCCGGTTTTGTCTTTGTGGCGCGGAACGCCGTATGGCGTGGTTTATGAACAGGCCGGGAGGTGCGGCGGGAGGATTAATAGTCGATCGATACCTGGTCGGACCAAGCGCTGACCTCGCCAGTATCTTCATTATAAGCGTAGACCCGGTAAGCATAGCCGTGTCCGCTGGACACGTCATTATCGGTATAGGATTTTTTGCGCACCACTTTCTTGGTGCGG
>JAAYYR010000113.1 GCA_012515255.1 Clostridia bacterium
AAAGCCAATATCATGAAATGTACAGATGGCATGTATCTAGAGGAAGCGCGCAAGATGGCGCAAAACTATCCGCAGATCGAATTTGAGGAAATGATCGTCGACGCTATGTGCATGAAGCTCGTGACCACGCCGGAAAACTATGATGTACTGGTGCTGCCCAATCTCTACGGCGATATCGTCTCCGACCTTTGCGCCGGCCTGGTCGGCGGCCTGGGCGTCGCGCCCGGCGCCAATATCGGCAAGGATGTCGCGGTATTCGAGGCCATCCACGGCAGCGCGCCGCGCCGCGCCGGCCTGAACATGGCCAACCCCACGGCATTGCTCCTCTCCGGTATGATGATGCTGCGCTATCTCGGCGAAAAAGATGCGGCGGCGAGAATTGAGAACGCGCTGATCCGCGTGGTGGAAAAAGGCAAAGAGCTTACTTATGACCTGGGCGGCAGCACCGGCACCAAAGAATACGCCGACGCCCTGATCGCCCATATGGACTAACCGGGATCCGCCGATTACCAGGAGCGGATTTCAAGTCCCTTATATCCGGAGGGGCGATTGTCCATACCTGAACAATGCCTAAATGTAAAACAATGGCGCCTTGCGCCATAAGATGGTCGTATGCCGATCCTGTCAACAGACATGAGGTAGAAGCAATGGCAAGCATGGATTTACCGGACAATGAAAAAGGCAGGGGCCTGCGCAGCCGCGTTTTCCGCGAGCTGGAGCATAATATCATCACCGGCAAATATCCGCCCGGCATGGCGCTCACGGAAAAGCAACTCTGCCTGGAACTGGGCGTCAGCCGTACTCCGCTTCGCGAAGCCTTGAGCCAACTGGAGCTGGAGGGCCTGGTGCAATCCACGCCCAATAAAGGCGCGGTGGTCTTGGGTATTTCCTCCCAGGATATTGACGACATTTATACAATTAAGCTGGAGCTGGAAGGACTGGCCGCCAAGCTCGCCGCCGAGCGCATCAAGCCGGAAGAACTGACCGAGCTGGAAGAAGTCGTGAGCATGACCGAGTTTTATATGGGCAAAGGCAATGTCGACAAAGTCGTGGAACTTGATTCCCGCTTTCATGACATCATCTGCAAGGCGAGCAAAAACCGGCCGCTGCGCGATATGATGAGTAATTATCATAATTTCGTCAAACTGGCGCGGCATAAATCATTGACCAAGCCGGAGCGCATCCCGATGATGCTCACCGAGCACCGTAAGATTATGCATGCGATCGCCAAAGGCGACGGCGAACTGGCTAGCCAACTCGCCGTGGAGCATATCAGCAAGGCCCGGGTCAGCATCGCCAAGGTTTTGCATGAGAAATAATTTTAAGCGGCGGCAGCAAACCGCATAATTGCAAGCATCTCGACAGCCCCGGTTTTCGCCGGGGCTGTCGCTTTTATTTAGCGCAATCCATAAGCTGGGGCGGCAAGCTGAAGCGCAGCCGCATGCGCCCGGACAACAATACCTGTTAAACTGCCAAACAGCCGCTTTGTTTATCTGTTTTAGGTTGCAAAAACAAAACAATCGGTCTATAATGGATATGCATTATTCTATACAAAGAATATCTTTAAATTACTATGATTTATAATATTAAGCAAGGGAGAAAATAATGGAAACACCGCTCAATCATTTTAACCAGGCCGGTGAGGCGCATATGATCTATGTGGGAGATAAGCCCGTAACGCAGCGCGTCGCCGAGGCCTCGGGCCGCATCGTCATGCAGCCGCAGACATTGGCGGTCATTTTACAGGGCTCGGCTCGCAAAGGCGATGTGCTGGGCGTGGCGCGGCTGGCCGGTATCATGGCGGTGAAAAAAACGCCGGAGCTGATTCCGCTCAGCCATAATATCCAGACGGAGGGCTGCAGCGTCGATTTTGTGCCGGAGGAAAAAACGTGCAGCATCAAAGCTATCTGCAGCGTGATCACCGTGGCTAAAACCGGCGCGGAAATGGAAGCCTTGACCGGCGTCACAGCCGCATTGCTGACTATATACGATATGGTCAAAGCCGTAGACCGGGGCATGTCAATCACCGATATCCGCCTGGAGAAAAAAAGCGGCGGCAAAAGCGGTGATTTTATTCGAGAGGACGATTATGATCGATAAATGTGGCCGTAAAATCGACTATCTGCGTATTTCCGTCACTGACCGCTGTAATTTCCGCTGTGTTTACTGCATGCCGGAACAGGGCGTGCCGCCGATCGCTCATACGCAAATCATCAGTTTTGAGGAAATCCTGCGCATATGCCGCGTCATGGCGGGTCTTGGCATCCGCAAGCTGAAAGTTACCGGCGGCGAGCCGTTAGTGCGCCGCGGCGTCTGCGATTTTATCCGCGCCGCTAAAGAATTGCCCGGCATCGAGCAGGTAACCCTAACCACGAACGGCGCGCTTTTGCCGCAATACCTGCCCGAGCTGATAGCATCCCGCATCGACGGCGTCAATATCAGCCTTGATACGCTTGATCCCGATACGTACCGGCGCATTACCCGCCGCGGCTGTCTTGCAGACGTGCTGGCGGCTATCAACGCCGCCTGGGAGGCCGGTATACCGCGGCTGAAAATCAACAGCGTGCTGCTGTCCAGTATCAATGACCAGGAGGCGGTTAGCCTTGCGGCATTAGCGCGCGACCGCGACATTAATGTCCGCTTCATCGAACTGATGCCGATCGGACTCGGGCAAAATTTTAAGCCGATACCAGGTGCGGAAATACTGGCGCAACTCACCGCGGCCTATGGTGAACCGCAGCCTTTCTGCGGCCGCATCGGCAATGGCCCGGCCGCCTATTATTCCTTTCCGGGGCTAAAAGGGAAAATCGGCTTTATCGACGCGATCAGCCACCGCTTCTGCTCCGAATGCAATCGGGTGCGCCTGACCGCGGAGGGCCATTTAAAGCTATGCCTTCATTATGACCATGGTCTTGACCTGCTGCCTCTGCTGCGAGCCGGCTGCGATGACGAGCAACTGCAGCACAGCATCGTGGCTGCAATTGAAGCAAAGCCCCTATCCCACAGCTTTGGCCGGCCGGAGGCCAGCCATACGGACAAGCATACCATGAATTCCATCGGAGGATAAAATAAAATGGGCAAAATCATCGCTATTTGCGTCAGCGAAGGTAAAGGCACGGCCAAGCATTATGTGGAGAAGGCCCGCCTGATCACAGAGCATGGCCTAGAGGGGGACGGGCATGCCGGCCCCTGGCATCGCCAGGTCAGCCTGCTCAGTAAAGAAAAAATCGACGCTTTCCGCAGCCGCGGCGCTGAAGTGGAAGATGGCGCTTTTGGCGAAAACCTGGTTGTTGAGGGCATCGATTTTCCCAATCTGCCGCTTGGCACCCGCTATAAAAGCGGCGATGTGCTGCTGGAGATGACCCAGATCGGCAAGGAATGCCATCATGGTTGCGCCATTTATCAGGCCATGGGCGATTGCATCATGCCGCGCGAGGGCGTATTCT
>JAAYYR010000114.1 GCA_012515255.1 Clostridia bacterium
CTTAGCAGCAGGCAATCATCATGCGTTTGCGCGCGTACCTGTCCCAGGGATTGCGGCGCCGGGCCATGATTGACGCGCAGTTTTGCTTTTGCCGCGCCGGGGATGATATTAGCGGCACTGCCCGCAGTCGCGATAAGCAGGGTGAGCGGCGCGCCGCCAGCTTCGCTGTCCGGCCAGTCGTCCTCAAGAGAAAAGTGGATGATACCTTTTTCGCCGATGATCAGCGGAAATTCCGCGTCCGGCGAAAAACCGCTTTTTGGCGGCCGGCGATGACGCAAATAATACTTGATGCATTGGCAGCCGCTTTCCTCATTGCAGCCGAACATCAAAGTTACGGTATGCGGCAGGGGCTGGGAAATGGTCTCGGCCAGCGCTAGCGTGGCATAAAGCGTAGCGATCAGAGGCCCCTTATCATCAATGGCCCCCCGGCCGTAGATGCGGCCCGCGCGCGTTTGCGGCGCAAAAGGCGGGCTTTCCCATTCCTCGGCATTGGCCGGCACCACGTCAAGATGCGAGAGCACGCCGATTTCCTCCTCGCTTGCCCCCGGCAGCCTTGCCAGGCCAAGATAGCCGTCAATATTTTCCGTAACCAGGCCCAGGGCGGCCGCAAGGCGCAGCGTATGCTCCAGAGCGTCGGCTACCGGCCGGCCAAATGGCGCCCCCGGCCCGTCGGGAGGCTTTTCTACGCTGGGGAAGGCCAGCAAGTCCAGCAAATCCTTTTCCATGCGCGGCAGATATTGTTCCAATAGTTGATCCACCCGATTAAAATCCACTTGAGCCGCCATGTGTTTCCCCTTATTCGCATAAAAACAGAGGTTCGAGAAATAGTATATAGTTAAGTAGCGGGCAGTTTACAGCTTTACTTGTATATCTTTTACTCCTAAAATAGTATTATTCTCTTTTCCCCTTTCTCTTCCTCCTTTTAGCAGGCGCGGAAAAAGAGGATTTTACCCTGTCGCGCTAGAAAAATAGGCCATGAAAAAGTCTGCTTATCTCATAATATTAATTTTTATCGCTTTTTTGGCTTTGCTTTTATGGCGGCAGGGTCTGCAGCCCGGGCATGGCTTGGACCCTGCCACCGGGCGGAGCGCGCTAATCAGCTCCGGCGGCATGGACGCGATCACAGTGTATTATTTGAGCAATGACGGCCAGTTTTTATTGCCGCTTAGTTTTAAAATCGCCCCGACCGGGGAACCGGCGCGCGTGGCCATGGAAAAGCTGCTGGCCGGATCGCCCGTTGCCGCCGCCCTCGCCCCCCTGCCGGAGGAAACAAAGCTTTTGGATTTATATAGCGCGGACGATATCTTATATATTGAGCTAACCGCAGATTTTTTGCGGCTCAATGAGGTGGAGACAAAGCTGGCGGCCCAAGCTGTCGCCGCCACGGTATTGCCGCTTACGACCTGCGGGCAGATGCGCATTCTGACGCGCGACAATACCGCGGCCGCCAAAGACGCCAACGCTGTGGCTGAGAGCGATATTATCGGCATGCCTTATCTTAATTTGCTATCCGCGTCGCGTAAGCTCATGACAGAGGCTGATTTTGCCCCCGCAACCTATATGAGCGCCGTCTTTTACCTGCCTGAAGCCGGCAATGATTATCTTATTCCTCTGACCTTGCTTTTGTCCTTAGACGAGGCGGGCGAAGACAGGCAATTGGCTGTAGCGCAAGCGGCGGTGCAGGCGCTGTTGACCACGCCGTCCTGCGGCGGCCTCACTGCTTTGCCGCTGTCCGGCATCAATTGGCAGGGGCTTGTCATCCGCGACGGCGTCGCTTATTGTGATTTTGATCAAAGCCTGCTGCAATCTTATGGCGCTCGGGCGGAAAAGCTCTTTCTCCGCTGCCTGACGCAGACTTTATGCGCGGTGGACGGGATCGAGGCCGTACAGCTTACCGTAGCGGGGGAGGCGGCCGACGCTACGGCCTCCGGTATTAATATCAGCCAGCCCTTGCGGGCGGAGCAGCCGCCCAATCTGGTTGAAAGCAAGGCTAAATAGGCGGCGTATGATCAAGGAGGATCTATGGCGGAAATAATCAGCGGCAAAAACGCGGTGCTGGAGGCCCTAAAAGGCGGGCTACCCATTAATAAGGTCTGGGTCGCGGAAAATATTGACGAGCATTTTGCCGGCGCTATCCTGCGGCTGGCGCGGGAGCGCGGCATACCGGTACGGCGTTTGCCCAAAGCACGGCTGACGCAGCTTGCCGGGCCGGATCACCGCGGCGTCGCGGCGGAGGCGGCCTCGGTGGAATATGCCGCGCTCGCCGATATATTGGCGGCGGCGGAACTGGCTCAGCAGCCGCCGTTGATCCTGCTCCTCGACGGGGTGGAGGATCCGCATAATTTAGGCGCGATCATCCGCAGCGCCCATTGCTTGGGAGCGCATGGAGTGGTGATCGCTAAACACCGTTCGGCGCAGCTTAATCAAACGGTGCTGCGTACCTCTGCCGGGGCGGCGGCTTTGCTGCCGGTGGCGCGGGTCGCCAATCTTAATCAGGCGCTGCAGCAACTAAAGGACGCGGGCTGCTGGACAGTGGCCGTGGATATGGGCGGCGATGATTTATGGAGCGGCGATCTCGGCGGCCCCCTGGCATTGGTGCTGGGCGGCGAGGGCAGCGGAATTTCTCCGCTGCTCAAGAGTAATTGCGATTTTTGCCTTTCCATCCCCATGAGCCGCGGCGAGATCGGCTCTCTCAATGTCAGTAACGCGGCAGCCATTGTACTGGCCGCGGCGGCGCGGCAGCTTCGGGGCTAAGCATGTTTGCTCCCGGTTTTACCGCGCCATAATCCGACTATAAAGCCCGGAACTATAGTTCCGGGCTTTATTTATGGTTACAAAAGCAAGAAAAAATCTTGCCATTTATTATGCATAAGAGTATAATAGCACTTAATAAGGTCAATTTCCTGTTGTGGTCAAGGAGGGTAACTTATGGAGATCAAGGTGACAAAAACCACAAACCCCAAGGTCAAGCCGGATGGTGATGATCTCAATTTCGGCTCGGTTTTTACCGATCATATGTTATTGATTGATTATATGGAAGGCGAGGGCTGGAAAGATGCCCGCATCATCCCCTATCAGGATATTTGCCTCGACCCCGCCTCCAGTGTTTTTCATTATGGCGTAGAGATTTTTGAGGGCATGAAGGCTTATTATGCGCCGGACGGCCGCTTGCTGCTATTCCGTCCGGAGGCCAATGCCCATCGCCTTAACAGCTCGGCTGCGCGCCTGCTGATCCCGGAACTGCCGGTGGAAATGTTTTTGGAGGGCCTGCTGGCCTTGGTGAACTTGGACCGCGATTGGGTGCCCAAGCGCCAGGATCAGAGCCTGTACATTCGTCCTTTTCTTTTCGCCACAGAGCCGCAGCTCGGCGTTTCCCGCTCCCGCTCTTATACATTTTGCATCATCCTCTCTCCGGTGGGAGCCTATTATCCGGAAGGCCTTGATCCGGTAAAAATTTATGTTGAAACCGACTATGCCCGCTCGGTTCAAGGCGGCACCGGCCATATCAAATGCGGCGGCAATTATGCCGGCAGCCTGGCCGCCCAGTATAAAGCCAAGCAATTCGGTTATTCCCAGGTTTTATGGCTGGACGGCGCCGAACGCAAATATATTGATGAGGTTGGCACCATGAATGTAATGTTCGTTATCGGCGATGAGGTGCTGACCCCGGAACTCTCCGGCACGATCCTGCCCGGCATCACCCGCGACAGCGTGCTGCATTTGCTGCGCGACTGGGGCGTCAGAACCACTGAGCGCCGCATCTCGCTTGATGAGCTGCTGACCGCGGCCAAAAACGGCCGTCTGCGCGAAGCCTTTGGCGTCGGCACGGCAGCGGTGATTTCGCCGATCGGCGAGTTTTATATTCGCGGCGAACGTTATCGTGTCGGCAATGGTCATATCGGCCTGCTGTCGCAAAAAATCTACAATAACCTTACCGATATTCAATGGGGCCGCATCCAGGATAAATTTGGCTGGACAATGGAAGTCAAGTAAGCCATTTTGCTTGGCCAAAGCAAACAAGAGCCTGCGGGGCAATGACCCGCAGGCTTCTTTTACTTATGTCCGCACCACCGCCGCGGCTTGCATTTAGCGGAGAAAATGCTATACTTTTATTCAGACGGCCGCTGGCCGCCATAGCGGATTAGGCAAGGAATTAAACATGACAAAACAATTGATCGATAATCGTATTGTGGTTAAGGTCGGCACCAGTACGCTGACCCATGAGAACGGCGAACTGAATTTCCATAGTTTCGAAAAGCTGGCGCGCGTTATTTCCGATGTGACTAATGGCGGCTATGAGGTGATCCTGGTCAGCTCCGGCGCTATTGCCGTGGGCCGCTCTAAGCTGCGCTTGGCCACAGCCCCGGATCAACTACGCATCAAGCAGGCCGCGGCGGCGATCGGTCAATGCGAGCTGATGCATCTTTATGATAAATTCTTTGGCGAATACGGCAAGACAGTAGGCCAAATCTTGCTCGTCAGCGAGGATGTGGAGCGGCCCGAGATCCGCGCCAATTTGGTCAATACCTTTGATTCTCTGCTGGAGCTGGGCGTAGTACCGATCGTCAATGAGAACGACTCGGTAAGCTATGCCGAGATCGAGGCGGGGAGCTGCGGCAATAAGCTTTTTGGCGATAATGACACCTTGTCCGCTGTCGTGGCGCAGCTATGCCGCGCCCGGTTGCTGGTGCTTTTTTCTGATATCGACGGCCTCTATGACAGCGACCCGCATGAGAATAGCGCGGCGCGCCTGTACCATGAAATCCATGAGATCAGCGACGATATCCTGGCCGGCGCGGGCGAGAGCGGCTCCGGGCGGGGTAAAGGCGGCATGATCACGAAGCTTCAGGCTGCCGGCAGCAATATGGAGGCGGGCATTGATACGGTGATCACCAATGGCAGCCGCCTGGAAAGCATATATGATGTATTGGCCGGCAAGCCGGTTGGTACTTTATTTGTCGGAAAAAATAAGGGGGAAGCAAGATGAGCGCTTTAGAAATCCAGGGGCAGAAGGCCAGGGCCGCCAGCGCGATCTTGGCGGTAGCCGATACGGCGCGGAAGAACTCTGCTTTGGCGGCGATCGCCGAGGCGCTGCTGGCGCAAAAGACCGAGATACTTGCGGCCAATAGCGAAGATATGCAACGCGCCAAGGAAAACGACATGCGCGAGTCGCTGCGGGATCGCCTGGCCTTGAATGAATCCCGTATCAAGGCGATGGCAGACGGCTTGCAGCAGTTGATCGAGCTGCCCGATCCGGTAGGCGAGGCCGTATCAATGGCCAAAAGGCCCAATGGCCTGACCATCGCCAGGTTGCGCGTGCCGCTTGGCGTGATTGCTATTATCTTCGAGGCGCGGCCTAATGTCACGGTGGACGCGGCGGCGCTTTGCCTCAAGGCCGGCAATGCGGTAATTTTGCGCGGCGGTAAAGAGGCCATATCCTCCAATACCGCCCTGGTGCGGATTATGCGCGCCGCCTTAAAAAAAGGCGGTTTGCCCGAGGACAGCGTGGCTCTGGTTGCGGATACGAGCCGCGAGAGCGCCCGCGAACTGATGCGGCTTAATGACTATATCGATGTGCTGATCCCCCGCGGCGGCGCCGGGCTGATTCGCTCGGTGGTGGAAAACGCCACTGTGCCGGTAATTGAGACCGGGGTTGGCAATTGCCATGTCTATGTTGATGAGGGCGCTGACCTTGAGATGGGCGTCAGCATCGTCGCCAATGCCAAATGCAGTCGGCCTTCCGTATGCAATGCCGCGGAAACGCTGCTGGTGGCGCGCCCGATCGCCGCTGATTTTTTGCCTTTGCTTATACCCGCACTCGCCGCCAGCCATGTGGAATTGCGCGCCGATGCCGAAGCAAAAGCCATCCTGGGCAAAGCCGCGCTGGACGCCACTGAGGAAGATTGGGCCACAGAATATAATGACTTTATCCTTGCCGTCAAAGTAGTCGCGGATTTGGATGAGGCTCTCTCTCATATCGCCCGCTATGGTACCCGCCACAGCGAGGCCATCGTCACCGCCGACTATGCGCGCAGCCAGCGTTTTCTAGCCGAGGTGGACGCGGCGGCTGTTTATGTCAATGCCTCGACCCGTTTTACAGACGGCGGCGAATTCGGTCTTGGCGCGGAGATCGGCATCTCCACGCAGAAAATGCATGCCAGAGGCCCGATGGCCTTAAAAGAACTTTGTTCTTATAAATATATCGTCAAAGGCGATGGCCAGATCCGTTAAAGACCTCGGATAAAAGATCATAAGAGGTTGATTGGCCAAAGGCGCGTTAAAACGGAGCTTTAAACGGATATGGGGTAAAAAAGAACCCTCTTATGAGGGTTCTTTTATTTGACAAAG